>JAYRHO010000263.1:0-7044 GCA_041907245.1 Saccharospirillaceae bacterium | reverse complement strand
TTGCTCAACCAGGGTTTGCGCTTGCGTCATAACGCTTTGAATTTCATGTTGGCGCTCTTGGCGTGCCTGATCGAGGCTGGCAAAAATCGCATCGCACTGTTGGCGAAATTGCTGCCACAGTTTTTGATCCATCATGCGCGGTGTTACACCGATTTCTTTCCATTGGTTTTGCAGCGTCTTCACTTTTTCAACTATGCCTTGGCGCTGCTCGCTTTGTGCCAAAGCCGTTGCGCTGTTTACTAGGGCTTCTTTTGCCGCCAGATTGCGTTCGTATTCGGCTTTTAAATGCGCGTAAATGCGATCGCACACGGCATTAAAACTATCTTGCGTGCGCTGATGTTGCACGCGCTCAACAGGGCCATAGGTTTTAAAAGTATCACGAGCGGCATCGAGCGTTTTTTGCACAATTTTATAATCGGCTTTGCTCCAATCCAGATTTTTTTCGTACTGATCCAGCTCGTTAATTAAAGCTTGGCGCAAGCTGACAAAGCGTTCGCGCAGCTGGGCTTTTTCGGCAAAGTGCACTTTGCATGGCTCGTAGGCTTGTTCGGCCGCTTGGTGAAATTGCTCCCACAGCTCATGGTCGTGGCCAGAACCCGATAGTTTTTTCCACTCTTCTTGCAGCGCATGAATTTTTTCGGCGAGCAGTTCAGGGTCGATGCCTAGGCCAATTAATTCACGCATGGCCACAACCAAGGCTTCTTTTTTAGGGGTAGTGGCAAAGCCTGCCCAGTCGCGCATTTCGTGTAAGCGCTGATTTAAATCTTGAAATTGACGTTTTAACGCAGCGGCCTGAGTGCCCGATACTTGGCGCAGACTTTGGTGAATGTGCTGGCTGAGTTTGCCTGCTTCTTTGGCTTGGCCTTGATTTAAGGCTTGTGCAAATTCATGCAGATTTTTTTCAATTTGTTGCGTTTGCTGTTTTTGCATTTGTTGGTTTTGCACTTCTTGCTCGCGCAATGTCTTCATGCGCTCAAGCAGAGCTTGGTACAAAGCAGGTTTTTCATTGAGCGGCCAATGGATGGTTTTGAGCCAAGCCTCGCCTTGTTTTATTTGTGCGGCCAGCGCCTTGCTGTTGTCGTTTAACCAGCGCGTCAGATCGTTTTCGATGGCCTGCAAGTGCTGCATGGCTTGTTGGAGGTTGAGCAAGGTTTGCAATTGTTGCTCAAAGGTTTTGGCTTGTTCGGCGCTGGGTTTGGATAAACGGAAAGCCTGATTCCATTGCGCTTCTAATTCTTTAATTTGTGCCGCTAGGGCTTCTAAATTCAGCGCTGTGCTTTGCTCAACAAGGCGATGAATTTGTTCTAGGGCTTGCTGCTGCGTTTGCTGTGCTTGCTCTTTTTCTTTGCGGGTATTTTGCTCACGAGCTGCTTCTTCGGCATGGGCTTGTAAAATCGTGGCGCAGGCGTTGAGCTCTTGTTGCATGGCGCTGACCGTAGCGGCGTCGGCCTGAGAGGCGAGTGTAGGCCATTCTTGTTGCAGTAAATGCAGCTTGCCTGAAAACTCGGGATGATAACCGAGCTTATGCAAATAGCGCGCTTGCGCTAACAAATACGCAATGCGTTCTTGCTGAGCTTGAGCGGCTTGTTCGGTGGCGCGCACGACGGCCAAGCGCTCTTTGCTAAGGCGCAAAACCGATTTGTCTTTGTTTTTAATTTGCGCTTGCAGCTGGAGCAAGGCGGCGAGGCTAGTGACTTTTTCCGCAGCGGCAAGGCGGACAGTGGCCAGAGCGTGAGTGCTGGCTAAAAGCACAAAATCCGCTTCTTGGCTAAGGCGAGCCAGCGCTTTTAAAGCGATATCAGGTTGTTTTTCACTTTGAATAAAAGCCAATAATTCACTGGTACTAAGGCTTTCTGGATCTGGGCGAGGCGCCGCGCTTTTGACTGGGGCGCTGGCTGCGGTTTTGGCTGCGGTTTTGCTGCTTGCGGTGTCGGCTGCTTTTTTCTTAAACAATTTACTTAAAAACGCCATGTTATGCTCATCCAGACTCAAAATAAAAAGAGCCTAATTGTACCGACAGTACGCCAATAGTGAAGTGCTATCTGGGCTAGCTAGAGGTCTATTTGGGGCTATGTTAGAGTTTGCCTCTTTTTACTTGTCCTTGGGGTCTGCTTTGAACAGCTTTGTTTGGTACGACTACGAAACTTTTGGTATTCATCCCGCCTTTGATCGCCCAGCGCAATTTGCAGCGGTACGCACCGATGAAAATCTCAATGAAATCGAGCCACCCTTGGAGCTCTACTGCAAGCAGTCGGACGATTATTTGCCCCATCCTCAAGCGGTGTTGATTACAGGAATTACGCCACAAGAATGCCAGCGTAAAGGCGTCAGTGAGTACGAATTTATTAAAGCGATTCAACAGCTGTTTTCCGTGCCCAACACCTGTGTGCTGGGCTATAACAGTATTCGTTTTGATGACGAGGTAACACGCTATACGCTGTACCGCAATTTTTTTGATCCCTATGCGCGCGAATGGCAAAACGGCAATTCTCGCTGGGATTTATTGGATGTGGTGCGCGCTACTTTTGCTTTGCGCCCCGAAGGCATCAATTGGCCTGTGCATGAAAACGGCCGCCCCAGTTTTAAACTGGAAGATTTAACGCGCGCCAATGGCATTGCTCATGGTCATGCGCACGATGCACTGTCGGATGTGCGCGCCACCATTGCACTGGCAAAATTAATTAAAGAAAAACAGCCGAAGCTTTTTAATTATTTTTTTAATTTGCGCAAAAAAGACGCCGTAGGTGCGTTAATTGATGTCGCAAACATTAAACCTTTGGTGCATGTGTCTGGGATGATTTCTGCTGAGCGTGGCTGCATGACCGTGGTTGCGCCCTTGTGCTGGCACCCAAGCAATAAAAACTCGGCCATAGTTTGGGATTTACAGGCTGACCCTTCCGAGCTTTATGCGCTGAGCGCACAGGAAATTCAGGATCGCGTTTTTACCAAGCAAGAATTATTGTCGCCCTCACTGTCACGTTTGCCATTAAAAGAAGTGCATATCAATAAAGCGCCGATATTGGCGCCTTTTAGCACGTTAAATGAAGCTCAGGCGGCACGTTTTCATATTCAGTTTGACGTGCTGCATCAGCATTTAGCGATATTTCAACAGCGCGAAAATTTAACAGCCAAATTACATCAGGTGTTTTCAGGGAAAGAATTTGCAGCAAGCTCGGATGTCGATGGCATGCTCTATGCGGAGTTTTTTCCTGCGCAGGATAAAAATCGCATGGAGCAAATCCATCAGCTTAGCCCCGAGGCTTTGGCGCAGTGGACGGCCAGTTTTACCGATGGTCGTGGTGAGGAGATGCTATTTCGTTTTCGTGCGCGCAATTTTCCTGAAACCTTGCATGAAGGCGAAGTGGAACGCTGGCATGAGCATTGTAAAGCGCGGCTCTTTCACAACGATGCCAGCAAGCCTTGGTTGAGTTTTACGCAATTTTCGCATGAGCTGCAAAAAGCGGCACAAGCTCACCCATCCTCACCTGAAAAATTAGCGCTCTTGGAAGAGCTACAGCTCTACGCCGAGTCTATTTACCCTTATGCGGATTATTAACGGTTTTCCAGCTGCGCGGTTTCGCAGCGATAATTAATGCAGTGTTCAACCGTTAATCCCGCAGGGTTTACGGTAAGCAAACCAAACACGGCCTTTTGGGTGTTGGCGGTAACGAAGTGTGGCAGTTTTACTTCGCTGTACTGCCAATAGCGGTAATTATGGGTATGGCCGTGTAGACCTAAATCCACGCCCATGTCTTTGAGCTCTTGACTAAAGTTTTTATCCCAGGGCGGAATGTGACTAAAGACAAAGGTGTAATCACGAGCTTCGTCTTGTGCCGTTTGTACTTTTAACCAATCACGATCAGGAACATTGGCAAATTCATATTGATTGTCGTTGTAGCCAATAAATTTGCTGTTTTGGTAGGTGAAACTGTAATCTGTAGGGCCAAATACTTTTGCCCAGATTTTTTTACCAAAGGCGAGACTGTCGTGGTTGCCGATGGCGGCAAAAATAGGCTTGTCGGATTTTTCCATAATATCGCACACCCACTCAAATTCGGTTTTAAGGCCGCTGTCAGCCAGATCGCCAGTCAGCAAAATAAAATCGACATTCTCCATGCTGTTAATATGCTGAATAATACGGTCAAAACTTTTTGGGTAGGCTTGCGGATCGCTGACTAAGGCCACTTGATATTCGGTGCGAGCGCCCACTTTTTGTTCAAATTGTTTTAAGCGCTCTATGTTGTAAGCAATAGACACTTTTTGTGAACAATGCGGATCGGTTTCTCATGGGCTGATTTCGTAACGACAGCCCACCAAAGTGAGTGAGTATAAAAATACAAAAGCAGTTTTCTTAAAAATCATAACGAACTCCAAAACCCCAAGCGGTGATACCGTTTAAGCCGAAAAAATCGTAATTTTCTTGGTAGTAGTCGCTTTGACGAACGTAGCTGATTAAGGCGACATCCATCGCCGAAATATGGAATGAAGCCTGCCAGTGTTTATTAATTTGCACGCGACTTTGATAATTAAATAAAAAATGCAAAGCAGAAGGCGGGTAATAACGATAAGGATATTGGTCGGGTAAGGTGGTGAATAAATCCTTGTGATCGCTTTTAAGTAAGCCTATGCCAAAGTGAAATGGCTGCCAGCTTAGCGTGCCGATTTCTATGTGATAAGGCACATGGTATTGATACTGAGCTGAAAACAGTTTCATGCTGCTGTGGTTGCTTTGTGACGCCACCAAACCCATGCCCGCCATGAGGCTGTGCCGATCATGCCAGGTGAGGCCGTAGGATAGATGCAAGTCGCCCATTAGAGCTCCCGATTGCAGTTCACTGAAGCGTTCGTAGGCGTAGCTGGGTAGAGGAAGCCACAGGCTGGCTAATAAGAGGAGTAGCGGTATTTTGTGCATGGCGTTCAATCGGTGTTTGTTGACAAAATTGATGCTAATTCATGCTCTTTGTTTCAATAAATTGAGTTTATTGGAACAATCCTATGATTTTTTTCATAAGAACGCCTGAGATTGGGTGCAATGCTAGTGAAATCAATGGGTTGGTCGTGGTTGTGGGTGTTGTTGCGTTGATGCAACAGACTGATGAGTTGCAAAAGGAGTCAAAGTCAGCTCTTTTTCCTTGGCGCGGCTCTGGCTATTTTTATTAGGCGGTTTAGAATGCGCGCCTCTTTCCTGTTTGATCCTGTCGTATGAGTTTTGTGCGTTATTTTAAGGGCAAAACCCTCTCTTGGGCCTATCAGCTCGTGCCCGCTCGCCCCTTGGTGTGCAGCCGCGAGCGCCGCGATGCGATGGAGCGTGAGTCGCGTCGGATGCAGCTGTATTTCAGTCACGATTGTCCCTCGTCTTTGGCCGCACAGCGTTATTGTCAGCGCTTGGGCTTGCGGGTGGTGGAAAAGAACGTGGCGCGTGTGTTGAGCTATCGCAATGAGCTGCTCAACGAAGGCGGTCAATCACGAGTGCCTTGCTTGCGCATAGAGGAAGAAGGGGAAATAAAATGGCTGTACAGCTGCGACTCCATTCGCAGCTATTTAGAACAGCGTTTTTGATTATTGATTGACGGCAAGGCGATCTGTTGCGCCTTGCATACTGCGGTATTGCGCAGGGCTCATATTGAGCTCTTTGATAAAAATACGATCCAGGGTGCGACGCCCAGACAAACCAATATTGAGCGCAATTTGCTCGATGCTTTCTGTGCCGTGAAGCAGCAGGTCACGCGCAATTTCCAAACGTACTTCGGTAACCAATTGCTTTAATGATGTGCCTTCGCTGCTTAGATGGCGGTTGAGCGTGCGCGCGCTGATGTGAAAGTAATCGGCGACTTCTTGTTGGTTGGCGTTTAAGCGTACTTTGCGTTGCACAAAAACCTTGCGAATGCGCTCGGCCAGCGAGCCAGAACGAGCGAGCTTGCGGTACTGCTCTTCGACTTCTTTTTTCATCATGCTCAGAATGTGCGGATTGGTCTTGTGCAGCCCTTCATCCAGCCATTTGGCGTGAAATTGGATAGTAAATTCGTTGCTGTTAAATTCGATTTGGCTGCGCCAGTGGCTTTGGTATTGCTGAGCGTAAGAAGTCGCGGGGAAGGGCAGGGTAATCAGATTTAATTCAAGGGTAGGGCAAAGCTGTCTGAGCCAGTTGAGCAAAGTGCTGACGATGATTTCACTGCGGTGGCGTTCGGTGGCGAGGATGAAATTATCGTTGACGGGCAGCTTGATTTTGATGACGTTGTCGCGTGTGCGAGTGACCTGCACTTCCAACTCATCGCTTAACAGCGTTGAAAATTTCTCTAAATAATAAAGCGCTTCTCGGAGGTTGTTGCAGCAAAGAAATAAATGCTGCAATTGGCAACTGCTGTGGACATTGAATTTTTGTGGCGCTTGCACGCACAGGGCTTCGTTGTTGCTTCTGCGTACCAGTAGGCTCACCAGCTGGTCGGCGTCTTTGGCGGAAACGGTGGCGTTGGGGTCGCGCAATTGTTTGAGCGTGCCTGCCAAGCTTTCGGTGTCTTCGGCACTTAGGGAATCAAAGAAAGAGCTGCCAGCGGCTTCCAACATGGGGCGCAAAAGGGCGCTAGAAAAATAGCCAAGATCTGTGTTCATAAGCATTTTTTATTCGCAAAGGCCAATAACAACTGCACACCCTAATACAAGTCCATCCGTATCACAGCAGGAAGTTAGTAGCGTTGTTTAGGTGTTTGGTAACAAGGGTGACGATAATTGTCCATTGTGCGAATTGTAACCAAGTGTGGGGGCATTTTAAAGAGAACTGGCGAGTTTGAACTAGGACAAGTTAAGACTAAAGTCGAATGTTTTGTAACTCTGGCCTGAACTGGCCAGGGTTTAATTGGGGCTTAGAAGGTGCGAATCAGCCCTTGCATATGGCACTTGTCGCTGTTTTTATCGCGCAGCTCAAAATGCGTGCCTGCTGGGGTTTGGCTCTTTACTGGGTTCCAGTACAGATCCAGCTTGCAAGGTAAAAACACAGGTTGTTTGAACTCCACATTCAGCTCACAGCGGTCGGAGTTTAACAGGGGA
>JAYRHO010000262.1:0-2639 GCA_041907245.1 Saccharospirillaceae bacterium | reverse complement strand
GCTTTGCCATTTTTGATGATGTAGCACTCTTGCCCCTCTTCGCCTTCGCGGATGATTTCATCGCCTAGGCGTACCGCGCGCTCTTCAAAGGCGCTCAGTAGCTTTTGAATGTTGCCAGGGGGGATGCGGCTAAAGAGGTTGGAAGTCAGCAGGGTTTCTAGCCAGTCGTGGTCTTCGTCGTGCTGGCTTTCTTTTTGGGTGAGTTCGATCCAGGTGGTAACGAGGTCTAGGTGCTGGCGCTTGATGGCAAACAGCTCGCAGTCGCTTTGGCTGACACCCGCACAGCGGTGAATTTCATGGCTGCCATCTAGGGGTAAAAAGTTATCGTCGCCATCGCCTTGAACAGCGCTAATGCGAAATTGCGCATCGGCTAAATCCACGCGGCCACGAATCAGAAAATGGCATTCGTCGTCTTTTTCGCCGCGCTTGAATAGGATTTGCTTGGGCGCGCTGCGGTAAAAACGAAAGTGCGGCCACAGCTCGACTATGGCTTCGGCGGAAAGCTCATCGAAAGGAATAAAGCGCTGAATGTCTTGAACGCTGTACTCAGAGTGGGTCATGGCAGCCTCTTCTTCTTAGCGTAGTGGCTCGATTATAGGGGATTCAGTCTTTTTTACTGAACAGTTCACTGAGCTTTTCTTTGCTCAGATTGAGGTTCATGCGCTCGCGCGCTTGGCTTTGCGACACGCCAGCGGTTAGGGCAAAGCGCATGGCATCCTCAAAGGACCAATTAACAGGCGTTAAGCGCGAGCGCGGAATAAAAAGCGTATAACCGCCGACCATATAGCTCATGGGTAAATACACGGCGACCAGCTCGTCCTCGCTGTTTTGGCTGTCTTTGACGGGTTTGGGCAGCTGAGTGGCGGTAACAAAGCCGACCATTTGCCCGATGCCTGCAATATCCAACAGCACCACAGGGTGTTTTTGCTGCCCTTGGGTGTCGAGCATTTTGGTGAAATCTTTGACCGCGCCGTACAGGGTTTTAATGAGCGGAAAGCGCATCAGCATGTCTTCAAAGTACTGATACAGCCAGCTGACGGGGTTGAACTGGAACAGCAGGCCAATGCCCAGCAGCACCGAAATAATGATCAGCATGCCAAAGCCTGGGAAGAAGCTGGGAATGTGTAAGAGCGTCAGCAGCTCAGCACCCACGGTGTTGAGCCAAGCCAGTGCCGACCACAGCAGCCAAGCGGTGACCACCAAGGGCAAAACAACGATTGAGCCTTTGACTAAGGGTTGCAGGATAAGGCGTTTCATGGCGTTCCTAATGGTTATTGCAGTTCGTAGCGACTCGCTTTGGCGCGGTCGCGGCTAAAGTCTTGCCACAGCCGCGCGTTTAGAAAACTATCCACGCGGCTGAGTTTTATGCCTTGTTCAGGCAGCTTGGGTAAGTGTTGGGCTAAAAAGTCCAAAGTATTGGGGTAAGGGTGGCCGATTAACACCGCATAACCACGCTTTTGGGCTTTGCGTAGGGCTTGATTGTACTGCATTAGCAGGGCTTTTTCGCTAACGTCATTATCCAAAAATACATCGCGGCGCAGGCTGGGAATGCCCGCGCGCTGTGCTTCTTGGTAGCCGACGCTGCGGGCGGCGGTCAGGCTATCGACAAAAAACAAGCCATCTTGTTGCAGCACCTCCATCACCCAGCGCATCGGCTGAGCTTGGGTGGTGAGAAAGCTGCCCATGTGGTTGTTCACGCCTTGCACATGAGGAATGGCGGCCAAGCTTTGGGCGAGGCTGGTTTTAAAGGCGTGCTCGCTCATATCGGGGTGCAGGCCGCCTGGGCCTAAGTTGTTGTTGTGGGCGCTTTCCATGGGCGCATGCAGCATAACACCGTGCCCCAGTTTAAAAGCTTGTTCGGCTAAGCTTTGCGCCTCGGGCGTGTGCGGCAAAAACGCCAAATTGATGGGGGCGGGCAAAGCCAAGGCGCGCTCGCCAAGGCTTTTATTGTTGCCAATGTCATCCAGTATGAGCAGCAGCTCGGCCGCTTGCGTGTTGACAGCCAAGGCCAGAAGCAGCAGGCACAAGCGCTGCACTTAGCCCTCCTTTTTTGGGCTTAAGATCTGTAAGCCACGCAGCAGGGTAAAGGCTTCGTACAGCTGAAAGTCTTTTTTCAGCAGCTCATTGGTGCGCGCCTTGAGCTTATCTTCGACGCTGGCGGCTTTTTTCGACTCGGATTTTTTGTCGGTGGGGTTGCTTAAATGCCCAGGCAGATTGGCTTCGGTCAGGCTTTTTTGTTCAAAGGGCGTGACTTCGCTTTGTTCCACCCAGATATCGGGTTTGATGCCCTGCGCCTGAATAGAGCGGCCATTGGGGGTGAAATAACGTGCGGTGGTGAACTTCACCGCGCTGTCTTCGCTCAGTGGCAGTACGCTTTGCACCGAGCCCTTACCAAAAGATTGCGTGCCGACAACAATGGCACGCTGGTGGTCTTGCAGTGCGCCTGCGACGATTTCCGAGGCCGAAGCCGAACCGCCGTTAATGAGCAGCACAGTGGGAATGTCGGCGGCGGGGGTGTGTGCGGTGGCGCTGTAGCTTACGCGCGACTCGGGCGTGCGGCCTTCGGTGTAGACGATCAGGCCGTTATCAATAAAGTTATCGACCACGGCGACAGCGGCATCCAGCACCCCGCCTGGGTT
>JAYRHO010000261.1:0-4469 GCA_041907245.1 Saccharospirillaceae bacterium | reverse complement strand
GATGAAAAAGTTTTGCGCAACCCTGAAGCCAACATGGAAACATTAAAAGACTACGCTCGCAGTGTGGGTGTGCATTTAGGTCCTAAAGAAGCGCACTGGGGTGCGGGTAAATTAATCTGTGTGATTTTTGAAGAAACCGCTGAACATAAATTGGATCAACCCACCTTTATTACCGAGTATCCTTGGGAGGTTTCTCCTTTGGCGCGTCGCAATGATAACGATCCTTTTATTACCGATCGTTTTGAGTTCTTCGTGGGCGGCCGTGAATTGGCCAATGGCTTCTCGGAATTAAACGATGCTGAAGATCAGGCAGCACGTTTCCGCCGCCAGGTTGAAGAAAAAGACGCAGGCGACGACGAAGCCATGCATTACGATGCCGATTATATTAATGCCTTGGAATACGGCTTGCCGCCCACGGCGGGTGAGGGTATTGGTATCGACCGTTTGGTCATGCTCTTTACCAACAGTCATACCATTAAAGATGTAATTTTATTCCCGCACATGAAACCGCGTGCAGAATAACTAAAGCGTTTTTAAGACATTGTAATTCCAATGCTCATTGATGTTCCGTCAATGAGCATTTTTATTTTTATCGACAGGAAAATGAGCCGCTTATGGGTAGAAAAAGTGAGTTGCCACCCTCTTGGCAAGCTGAAATAGGAAAAGAATTTGACCAAGATTATATGCACCAGCTTCGTGAGTTTTTACGCAGTGAAAAGCAGCTTGGAAAAATAATTTATCCAAAGAGCGAGCTTATTTTTAATGCTTTTAATCAGGTCGATTTTGATCGGGTTAAAGTGGTAATCATTGGCCAGGATCCCTATCACGGCGAAGGTCAAGCACAGGGTTTGAGTTTTTCCGTACCCAATGGGATGAAACTGCCACCTTCGCTGCAAAATATCTTTAAAGAAATTGAGCAGGATTTGGGGGTGCGCATGAGTGGGCAGGGCGATTTAACCCCTTGGGCAAAGCAAGGTGTGCTGCTACTCAATGCCATTTTAACCGTCGAGCAAGCCAATGCAGGCTCGCACCAAAATAAAGGCTGGGAGCGTTTTACCGATGCGGTCATTGCTGCGTTAAACACGCAACGTCAAGGTTTGATCTTTGTGCTTTGGGGCGGCTACGCGCAGAAAAAAGGTGCAATAATTGATGAGAAGAAACACAAGGTGTTGAAGTCGGTGCATCCCTCACCGCTGTCGGCGCATCGCGGTTTTTTTGGCAATAAACAATTTTCGCAAATTAACTACTATTTGTTGCAGCAAGGCCAAACGCCTATCCAGTGGCAATTTTAAAAGCACTCAGCTCGTTGTCATTCTCGTAAAATTTATGCTGAGTTTAATCGATCTTTATCGCATAAAACTGATACATGCCAGCAAACAAATCGGTATTGGCTTGCTCGAGCGCATGCCATTCTTGAATGCTTATTTCATGCGCTTGCTTACCCACTAAGCTCAATAAACTTTCGCTACCAGCAGGCGCAAGCATGCCAAGGTAAGCAAGCTGTGCCGATGCCAGAAAATCAGGAATATCCAATACCTCAAAAACATGCTCTTGTTCGTGAAAAATTAAATCGCGGCAGCCGCTTAAGCTGTAAAAATCGGGTGAGCGTAATAACGCTTCCCAATTTCCTGGCAGGGCTTTTTGCAAAATAGCTTCACGAACTAAACGTATGCTTTGCGCATCACGAGGGCGGTGCTCGCCCAACGTCTGACGCAAAGCTGAAATAACTTGGCGTGCAGTTTTACTATAGAGAGCAATCTTTATAATTCCTCCCTTTTTTAACCGTGCAGCAAGAGCGTTAAGCCCTTGTTTGGGATCGAGCATATGATGCAGTACGCCAGAGCATTCGATTAAGTCATACTGCCGATTTAAGGCTTGGCAATTTAAAATATCGCCCTGGATAAAGCGCAGCGTAGTTTGTTGATGAATTTCTGCTTGGTACTGCGCATAAGCCAGCGCGGAGTAGCTTAAATCCAACGCGGTAATTTGTAATTTTGGGAAGTATTTAGCCAAGCGGATGGCATGTCGGCCCGTGCCGCAGCCAGCAACCAAAGTTTGAAGTTTGCTGTCAGGTTTAGGCAGTAAATAACGCCAATTAGGAAAATGCTGCTGCAAAGCCAGAGCGTAGTCTGCGCTTTGGTTGTAGCCCAAGCTGTGCCAGCGAGGGTAAGGATTTTCGTTGTATTGTTTTTGCACCTTGACGGATGTGGCATTGTGACTTTCGCCTAAAGAAGGAATGCTGCTTAGCTGATCCGCCAAGGCATGTTGCTCTTGTGCTTGTTTTTGAATCAATGATTTAACAAAATCAGGCCAGCCTTCCTCATTTAATTGTGTTGAAAATAGGCACTGCGCCAGAGGCTTGTACATAAAAACCAAGAGTAAAATAGGCGCGATATCTGCTTTAGCAATGTCATTCAAGAGCAACATTTTTTGCGCTAGGCTTTCTAGTTGCGCGACGAGCTGATGCTCTTGCTCGTTGATATACCAAACGGCTTCGTTCAAGTCGACTTGCTGTGCTAACGCCGAGGCTAAAGGCAATAGCGGCTTCGAAATAGCAAGCTGAGCACTGCTACCAAGTAAAATGCTTTGTCTTAATGTGATAAATAAGCGCTCAAAAATTGGATTGGTAAAATAAAATTTTCCTAGGCATTTTAATAATAACGGCTCTTGCGCTAGCTGATGTAAATCCACAGGGCAGCCAGCTTCGGATAAATGCAATTTATGCATCAGCAATGACGTACACAGGCTTTGCAGCTGATTGTAATCGACGTCGGTAAAGTCTAAGTAACGTAATAAATCCTGCTCCAATTCTTCACTGTAAAAATCGGCGTTGAGTTTCTCGCAAACGGCAAAGAGCTGGCTGCGCAGCTCGATATTGTGCGCCTGAGTTTTTGCCAGTTCACGGTAGTGGCGAAAGGCCTCTACAAAATCGCCCTGCAAAAATTTCACATGAGCCAAGGAGTTCAGCGCGCGCGTCGCAACGCGGGAAATTTGCAGCGATTGGATGAAAAACTGTTCGGCTTCATGCCAATTATGTTGAGCCAGAGCGAGTTGCCCAGCACTGTAGAGCAGGCTGGCGCTGTGCGGTTTGAGCTGCAAGCCTTGTTCAAGCCAGAGTTTGGCTGCGGCATAGTTGTGTCGTTGTTGCTCAATGCGCGCCAGCAAGTTTAAGGTCGGCAGGTGCGTAGGCTGCAAGGCATGAGCACGCTGCGCCAATGTCAGTGCTTGTTGCAACAGATCGTCAGGGTATTTGGGGCGAGCCTGAGTATAAATTTGGCTGGCCTCCTCGTATAAACGACGATGCTCACCGCTTTCATGGGGTAAAAATTGTAATTGTGCGCTGGCCATAGGCTGCCTCTTTCGTGCATTTTTTTATTCTTATGCAGTCTTTGTGCCATTTTGTAACTTGTTGATTTAAAAGGAATATATTCGATTCAAAAGAGAGCGATGTTGCATTGGAGGCCAAGTATTGCCGCAATCTGGACGCAGAAGATAAAGAGGTTAAAGCTTTATGCAAAGTCGCCGCTAAAGAAGCTAGAGCCGTTCTCTAAAGGGGTATCACCATGCATCAATCAGGCGCACAACAATATAAGCAGGTTAATGTCACATCAGAGGCCTTGGATGCCGATCCGCATCGGCTTATTCAGCTTCTTATGGAGGCGGCGCTTACGCGCATGGCGCAGGCCAAGGGCGCAATGGAGCGCAATGATATGGAAGCCAAAGCCAGCCTTCTTGGGCGAGTGACGGATATTTTGCAAACGCTGCAATTAAACCTTGATCACAATTCGGGTGGCGAAGTGGCGAAGAATCTCGAAAAACTTTATGACTACATGCTTAGACGTTTAATGGAAGCAACCAGTCAGAATAATTTGGCCATGGTCGATGAAGTTATGGCGCTACTGCTAACCGTAAAAAGTGGTTGGGATTCTATCCGCACTGAGTATTTACAAGCGCAACAAAAACTTTCTCAAGTTTCGCGAGCGCCGGAATTATCGGCGGCAAATTATTCCGTATAGGCACAAATGTCCCAAAACCAAGAGTTATATTTAGAACAAAGGTTCTAAATATAACTCTGTCATCTTCTTGACACCTTATTAAAAATTACCAAAGATGGGGTATGGCGCATTTTATGTAATCCTCTCGCCATAAATTTGACTAACGAAAAAATGTCGCCTTTACTCAGGGGCGATTAGTCAACTTTATGACAAAGCATAAATTGCACTAAGAATAATAAAAAAATAAGGACAGCAAGCCATGTGGAGAAATATTAAGGTGTTATTAATCGACGATGATGCGCAGCGCCGCCACGATTTAAAGGTCATTCTCGATTTTTTGGGAGAAGAAGCCGTAGTCGCAGGCAGTCAGGATTGGCATCAGGCGGTATCGGCAGCCGTGAGTGAACCCATGGATGTCGTAGCGGTGCTGTTGGGTAGCTGTCAGCAAGCCAGTTTGGAGGCGGTGCTAAAAGG
>JAYRHO010000260.1:0-3609 GCA_041907245.1 Saccharospirillaceae bacterium | reverse complement strand
TAATTTGGCCAGACCGATTACTGATGCTGCTTATTCAGAATATCTTGCCAAAAAATCCAGGGCGTTCCGTGCTCTTTGATGTGAAATCATCGGGATTATTGCGCCGTTTTATTACCAACCTTGGCGGCGTGCCCGTGATGGGGCCGACAGGGCATTCCTTAATGAAAAAAAATATGCGTGCGCACAGAGCCATAGTAGGCGGTGAGTTCAGTGGCCATTTGTATTTAAACGATAACTGGTTTGGTTTTGATGATGGTCTGTATGTGGCGGTGCGTTTGCTGGAATCTTTAAGTCAAGCCGTGCAATCCAGCCATGAAGTGTTTGCACAATTACCAAACGAATACAGCACCGCAGAGATTACTTTGGCCAGTACCGAAACGCGTAAATTTGAGATATTGCAGCAGCTTTCTGAAGATGCTGAGCTGCTAGCAAATGCGCAGGTTTTTCGTGACGATGGTTTGCGCTTGGAATTTGCCGATTCTTGGGGCTTGGTGCGAGCCTCGAACACCACGCCCAAATTGACTTTGCGTTTTGCAGGCGATAGCCCTGAAGCATTAACACAGGTGCAGCTGCGCATCAAAGCGGCACTGGCTCGACATGCGCCTGAATTGAAGCCGTCTTTTTAGCGGTAGGTCGCTAGGTTTATAGCAGCCCCTTTCGTATAATGCCCTCATTCTAATTCCCTTGGCTTTTATCTGGAGACGGCCATGCCTCTAACTCGTCAAAGCGCCGAAGTTGCAACCAATGTATTAAGTGAAGCTCTGCCCTATTTGCAGCGTTTTGTTGGCAAAACCATAGTGGTGAAATACGGCGGCAATGCCATGATTGATGTCGAGCTTGAAAAAAGCTTTGCCCGCGACATGGTGATGTTAAAGATGGTCGGCATTAATCCCATCGTAGTTCATGGCGGTGGCCCACAAATTGGCGACCTTTTAGCCAAGCTCAATATCGAAAGCAAATTCGTAAATGGCATGCGTGTCACGACCGCAGAAACCATGGATGTTGTCGAAATGGTATTGGGTGGTTTGGTGAACAAACAAATCGTGAATTTAATTAACCAAAACGGTGGCAAAGCCATTGGCCTAACAGGTAAAGACGGCCAGCTGATTCAAGCCAAAAAACTAACGGTGACGCAACACTCACCCGAGCTCGCTAAAACCGAAATTATTGATATTGGCCACGTTGGCGAAGTCACTCAGGTCAATACCGAAGTGCTGGATATGCTCACTAACAGCAATTTTATTCCTGTTATTGCTCCCATTGGCGTGGGTGAAGATGGCACATCTTATAATATCAATGCCGATTTAGTTGCAGGAAAAGTCGCTGAATTTTTAAAAGCCGAAAAATTATTACTGCTGACCAATATCGCAGGCTTAATGGATAAAAACGGCAACATTTTAACAGGTTTAACGACAGAGCAAGTGGACGCTCTGATTGCCGATGGTACGATTTACGGCGGCATGTTGCCGAAAATTCAGTGCGCATTGGATGCGGTGCACGGTGGCGTCACCAGTGCGCATATTATCGATGGCCGAGTGGCTCATGCTACCTTGCTTGAGTTATTTACCGATGCCGGTGTCGGCACTCTCATCACCAATCAAAAACGCTAATAAGCGGAGCCGTTATGACCGAGCCTGGCGAAAAAGTATCGCGACGCGATCAGATTTTACAAGCACTGGCCCAGATGCTGGAAAGCAATCCGGGCGAGCGCATTACTACCGCCAGTCTTGCGCAGGCCGTGGGTGTGTCCGAGGCGGCGTTGTATCGGCACTTCCCCAGTAAAGCCAAAATGTTTGAAGGCTTAATGATTTTTATTGAAGAGACGATTTTTACGCGAATTACGCGCATAACCACGGATTTCGATAAAATCGACGATCGCCTTGAGAAAACCCTGTCTTTGATTTTAGGCTTTGCTGAAAAAAATCCAGGCATGTGCCGCTTATTATCAGGCGATGTGTTGGCGGGAGAAACTGAGCGTTTGCGTGCGCGCATGCACCAATTTTTCGAGCGCGTAGAAACACAGCTCAAACAAATGTTGCGTGAAGCGGAAGTGCGCGAGCAAAAAGTGCCGACGCAAACCGTCAGTGCTATTAGCAATATGCTGGTGGCCTATTTAGAGGGGCGCATTCGTCAGTATGTGCGCAGCGAATTTAATCTTTTGCCCACCGCTTACTGGCCAGAACAATGGGCCATGCTCAATCACAATTTACTGCGCCATAAAGACTTCTCACGCATTAGCGTTTAATGCGTTTGGGCAAGGCTAAACTATACTGAGCCTATGCCCAATAAAATCACTCTTCCTGCTCCAGCGCAGCTGCATCAATGGCAGCAATCTTTCGCCGCACTCAACCAAGCGCGACTCGATGCGGCGTACAGCCTTATGCTGCCCAAACAGCAGCAAGTATTGGATTTAATTCCTGTGCTTTTGCACATGAATCATGTGCGCTTGCCGGGCTTTGTGGCGAATCAGGTTCCTGCGGGCGTGGCGCATTTTGAGCCAAGTGCGCGGCAATTAAGCGCCGTGCAAACACTTGCGCGTGGCCTGAGTGTACCCAGAGGACGAGGGCAGCCGCCTATCGAGGGTTTGTATTTAATTGGCAGTAGTGGATCGGTGGCGCAATCGCGTAGCTCCGATTTAGACGTATGGCTGTGCTATCAAGAAGCGCTTTCGGCAACAGAGCTTGCGCTGCTTACAAAGAAGTGTCGTTTAATAGAAGAATGGGCCGCAGATTTAAGCGTTGAATTGCATTTTTTCTTAATGCACCTAACGGATTTTCGTTCAGGGAAAAAATATTTTGCCGAAGGCGAAGACAGCGGCAGCACGCAGCATTTATTGCTGCTGGATGAATTTTACCGCAGCGCTATTTGGCTTGCAGGCGCGCGACCACGCTGGTGGCTGATCCCGAGCGATATGGAACAAAATGCCGATCTTTATTGGCAGGCGTTGGTCAACGAGCATCGAGTCGAAGAACATAAATGGCTGCATTTTGGCAATATTCCTAGCATCCCTGCGGCCGAATACGTTGGTGCAGGTTTATGGCAGCTGCATAAAGGGCTGCATTCGCCCTATAAATCCATTTTAAAATTATTATTAACCTGTAATTACGCCAGCCAATACCCACACAGTCGCCCGCTGTGTTGGGATTTAAAAAAACAAGTTCATCAGGGTAATATCGATAGAGATCAAAACGACGCCTATTGGCTGCTGCTGGATCGTATTAGCACGCAATTGGATCAGGACTCTGAACGATTGGCGTTAATGCGTAGGGCGTTTTATTACAAATTAAAATTACCATTAAGCCAAGCGACACTCAGCCAAAAATCCAGTTGGCGGTTTCAGGTTATTCAAAGAATTGTTGCGGCCTGGGGCTGGGATGATTTCACCGTAAAATTAATGGATGATCGCCAAAGCTGGGATCCAATACGCATTGCCACTGAGCGCAATGCGCTCATTAATGAAATGCTCTTGAGCTATCGTTTTTTGGTTGGATTTAGCCAAAAATACGTTGGCAAGTTGCACATTAGCAAACAAGATTTACAGGCATTAGGTAATCGGCTTTATGCGGCTTTTGATAGTAGGCCGGGGAAAATTATTAATATCAACCCTGG
>JAYRHO010000259.1:0-17006 GCA_041907245.1 Saccharospirillaceae bacterium | reverse complement strand
TACGCAAAATATGCCTGTCATCATGGCGCTGCTCGGGCTGTGGTACATCAATTTCTTTGGCATGCACTCGCACGCGATTTTGCCCTACGACCATTACCTGCGCTCCATGCCTACGCATTTGCAACAGCTGGATATGGAAAGTAACGGCAAATCCGTAGACCAGCAAGGCAATAAATTGGACTACCACACAGGCCCCATTATTTGGGGTGGCGTGGGCACCAATGGCCAACACGCCTTCCACCAATTGCTGCACCAAGGCACACACTTTGCGCCCTGCGATTTTATTTTGCCGCTGCAAAGCCATAATCCCATCGATAATTTTCACGCCATGCTGGTTTCCAATTGCCTAAGCCAAAGCCAAGCCTTGCTGATGGGCAAAAGCGAAGAACAAGCCTATGGCGAGCTCATCCAAAAAGGCATGAAAGAGACACAGGCGCGCGTGCTGGCCAAACAAAAAGCCATTCCAGGCAACCGCCCCAGTAACACCCTGTATTTCCCCCGCTCCACCCCGCAAAGCGTCGGCGCACTCATTGCGCTGTACGAGCATAAAGTCGCCGTGCAAGGCATGCTCTGGGGCGTCAACAGCTTCGATCAATGGGGGGTAGAACTGGGCAAAGAACTGGGTGGAAAAGTCCTTAATGCGCTGGAAAACAAAGCCCCTGCGCACAGCTTTGACGCCTCGACCGCAGGCTTGATTGCCGCTTGGCACAAACTGCAAGAGACGCTGTAATTAAATAAAAACAGTTGTGATCAAATCGAAATCGCACCTTACTTTTTTGCGAGAGTGCGAAGATAAGAGTGAAAAATAGGCCTAAATTACTGCTTAAAATCACTCAATATTTTTTCATAGGTTCCGTCTTTTTTGAGGGCAATAAGCGCATCTTGATAAGGCTTAACATAGCGCGCGTTCTCTGCCAAAAAAACGGTAAACAAGGGTACAACATCCACAGGGTTTTCTAACCTTTTGATACCCGCACTTATCGGGCTGGATTTTTTAAAAATAGAACTCGTACTAAAAGGGTCTGTAACAAACACATCCGCACGCCCCGCATTTAAAAATTGCAAAGCCTGTTGCACGCTATTTACTTCAAAGGTTTGGTAACCCTTTAATTTCTCTCTGAGCGTCACAGAGCCTCGAACAAACACTATTTTATACGGCTTTAGGCTCTCCCAACCCGTAACGTCAAAATTAGCTTTAACATTTACATAAGCAAATACAGAAAATAAAAAAATGGGTTCATCAACCACAATCAGCTTACGCGCAGAGGTGCGAATATAATCCATCGATCGTCCGACATCACCGTGATAAACCGTATTTTCGCTATTTTCCAGCTCATATTTTGCCCGAGCCAAAGGCATAGCAACCAGTTTAATATCAACGCCCATTCTCTTTGCGACCGCTTGTGTCACGCGAAAAGCAACTTGATATAACGGATTATCTTCTGGGGTAGCAACAATAAGCTGTATCGTTTCTGCTTGCGCAATATAGGAGGTGCATAGAAACAAAAAAACGATAAGTCTTATCAACCGTCTCATACAGACTCCAAAGAATCTTGATCAGTGTTGGTGCTAATCACAACAATTAAAAAATAGGAACCCCAAGAAATACGGCTTTATTTTCTTGGGGTGGACGAATGACTAGAATTTTCCAACCACTTTTACTGCACCGCTGACACTTCCCGCTGGAACAAAGCCGATTAAGTTCGGGTTGTTCGCAACCAGATCCAGCATTTGCGCTGCACTGTCTACCTCGCGCGGTGGCGTGCCCTGGCCTGTGAAAATAACCTTAGCCCAGTAGGCTTTCAGTTGTTTATCACTTTTATTCAATACCGTTTCAGCAAATGAATTGTACTCCGCACTGCCTTCCTTCATGGAAATGGGTAAGGCCTCCTTCCCATCAGGAAAGGCACGCGTTTTTCCAAGAAAGATTCGCTGAATCGTGTCTTTATCAATGGCATTGGCATTAGATGGGTGCACTATCACTGCCATTTCTGCCATTGCCACAGAGGCCATTAAACTAAGTAGGGAACCGACAAGTAGTTTTTTCATAGATTTCTCCTTAGAACATGGCCTCGAAGGCGACCTTTAACAAGGTTGCACTTTCTGTTGATTTACGGGTTGCCGCGCTGGATTGGTAACGATTTTCATCGTACTGAGACACCTCCAATTTTAACGCCGAACCTTTGCCTAGCTCTTTACGCACACCAAGGGTGATGGTATCGGCGCTGCCTTCCGATCCCCGCCCACCGAGTGCACGCAAGTTTCTTGTTAAAGCCGCTTCCGCAGCGGCAACCGCAGCAGGTGCAACACCTGTGACAAGGCCTTTACCCGACTTACCTTCCGATGTTTGAGTCTCATAGGTGAGGTGTACCAGATAACTACCCAAGCTATAAGACGCGCCGACATAGCCGCCTATGGCATCTTGCAGCGCACTGTCTTCTACTTTTACTTGGCTTGCTTCTGCATACAGGCCTAAGTCACCGATACTGCCCTTGTAACCCAAGCCTATAAATGAGCCGTAATCACCATTAAAGAGTAATTTATTGTCATTGATGCTGGTTCCCGTCGCGCCCTCCACTCCAGCAATCAGTGCATTCACGCTTCCTGCTTGAATATGCACATCCGCTTGGGCGTATGCCGCATACAGCTCATGATCGCCCATAGTCAGGGTAAAATTCACCGCACCTAAGTTTCTAAGGTCACCAGGAGAGTTTTGCCCTGCAATACTCAGCGTGCCTTGATAGCGTCCAAAAACCGTATTGATGCTGGCATCCACGCCGCTAGCTAGGGGAAAGTTGGTGCTGTAGCCAACTCCGTCGACATTACTGAAGCTTAAGCTGTACATGGATTTGGGCGGCGTAATCCAGTGATAGGCATAGCCCACATCCAGATAATCCGAGTATTTGTAAAATGGAATACGAATACGCCCCACCTTGAATTTGCTGCTCTCGCCTAGGTCAAAATCCATGTAAGCCCATTCATAATTGGTGACAAAGCCAGTTTGAGCACTGCCTCTAGCAATGGCCTGACCAATAAAACGGATGTCCTCGCTCAGGGGTGCAGTGACCTGCAAGCCCAACCGAGATTCTTGTAAGTTATCGAAAGTGTCGTCGGGATAGGCCTCACCACTACCTGTAAGGACATTTTTATCGCCATCGATTTGCATGCCTGAAACAATGGAAGCGAAGCCATTAAACTTTACCTCCCCCGCCACAGCGCTAGCAGAAACAACAGCCAAGCACAACGCTAGATTTAATTGAGATTTGCGCAACACCATAATATTCCCTCCGAGTGAGATTGGGGTGTTGCTTATCAGTAAAGATGCTTATGGAAAATTCGCCATGCCCTTAGAAAAAAAATCCCTACTGTGAATGTCACAATAGGGATAGAACCAAAAACAACTCCGCTTTTTCTCAAGTGCCCTAAGCAAAACCTGAGGGCAAAGCGGTATCAGATAGCAAAGCTATGGCGCAGGACGATGGTTTCTTCGCGGTCGGGGCCGGTGGAGATGATATCGATCGGAGCGCCGATGGCTTCTTCGATATAGCGAATGTAGGCGCGGGCGTTAGCGGGCAGGTCGTTGATGCTTTTTGCACCGAAGGTGCTTTCGCTCCAGCCTGGCAGCTCTTTATAGACAGGGACAACTTTCTCAAACTGATCCGCCGAGGCAGGCATTTGTGAGGGGTTGCCGTCTTTGTCTTGGTAGCCTACGCAGACTTTGATGACATCCAAACCATCGAGCACGTCGAGCTTGGTCAGGCAGATGGTGTTGATGGAGTTCACACGAATAGCGTGTTTTACCAGCATGGCGTCAAACCAGCCGCAGCGACGCGCACGGCCTGTCGTCGTACCACGTTCGTTGCCTTTTTCAGACAGATGTTTACCCACTTCATCAAAGAGTTCGGTGGGGAATGGGCCAGAGCCTACGCGCGTGGTGTAAGCCTTGGTGATGCCCAAGATTTGATCGAGGTACAAAGGCCCAACGCCTGAGCCAGTCGCCACGCCACCTGCGGTGGTGTTCGATGAGGTTACATAGGGATAGGTGCCGTGGTCGATATCCAGCAGCGTGCCTTGCGCGCCTTCAAACATAATGTCGCCGCCTGCTTCGCGCACCCTATGCACCAGCTCAACGGTGTCCTCGACGATGTCTTTGAGCTGGGCGGCCCAGTCCATGCAAGAAGCCAAGGTTTCTTCGTAGTTGACCGCTGGGCAGCCGTAGTATTGGGTTAAAGAGAAGTTGTGGTATTCCATCACTTCTTTTAAGCGTGCTGCAAATTCGGGCTGGTACAGATCGCCCACGCGCAAACCACGACGGGCGACTTTGTCTTCGTAAGCAGGGCCAATGCCACGGCCGGTAGTACCGATTTTGGCGTTGCCGCGTTTGGCTTCACGCGCTTGGTCTAAGGCGGCGTGATAAGGCAGAATCAAGGGGCAAGCATGAGACAGGTGCAAACGCTTCATCACAGGGACGCCGCGTGCTTCGAGCGCACGAATCTCTCGCAGCAAGGCATCGGGGGCGACGACCACGCCATTACCGATGACGCAGGTGACACCTTCGCGCAAAATCCCAGAAGGAATCAGGTGCAAAGCGGTTTTTTCACCGTTGATCACCAAGGTGTGGCCGGCATTATGGCCCCCTTGAAAACGCACGACGGCGGCGGCTTTTTCGGTGAGAAGGTCAACGATTTTACCCTTGCCTTCATCGCCCCACTGAGTACCCAATACAACTACGTTCTTGCCCATACTGTTTCGCTCTAAAGAAAAATTACGCTTGGATCAGTTGCCACTGACCGCCCTGATTTTGAAGCTGTCCCGACGCTGCAACCGCAGCAGGATCGGCCGCGACCTGTACGCGATAGCCCTGCGCCCGCAATGCACCGATTGCTTGCCAGAGGCTGGGATCGTCGTTTTGCGGCGCGACCACTAAGGGTTTGACAGGCGCTGTAAAACGACCAAAACGTGCCAACACTTTAAGGTCGGCACTGAATCCTATTGCTGGACGAGCACGGCCAAAGCTGGCGCCCGTGTCGTCGTAGCGGCCGCCCTTGGCAATGGCATCGCCAAAATCGGGAACGTAGGCCGCAAACACGATGCCTGTGTGGTAGTTGTAACCACGCAGTTCGGATAAATCCAAGGTAATGCTCAAGCTGGGAAAGCGCTGCATTAAAGCGGGCAACAGCGCACGCAGCTGCGCTACGGCCTTGATGGTGGCAGGCACGAGCTGTGTGAGCTTATCAAGCTTGGCCGCCAAGGTTTGCGGTGCGCCTTGCAGCTCCAGTAGCAAAGCAAAGGCTTGTTGCATCACAGGTGCGAGCTTGGCCTGACTGGTCCAGCTGGCAACGTCTTGCTGGCTTTTAATTTTAAACAGATCCAGCAGTTCATTTTGCGCCGCGCAGTCTAGGCCTGCTTCCAGCGCCAAAATGCGGAACACTTCAACCTGCCCCAAATCCAGCGCCGCGCCTTGCACGCCTGCATCAGCAAGCAGTGTCAGCATTAGGCTGATCATTTCCAGCTCGGCGGGTAAGCCTGCTTCGCCATACAGCTCCGCGCCAATTTGCGTGGGCGTGCGGCTAGCCAGCAAAGAGCGAGCTTTAGTGTGAAAAACGGTACGGCAATAACACAGACGGCTAACGCCTTCGGGCGCTAGGCTGTGAGCGTCGATGCGGGCAACTTGCGGGGTGGTGTCCGCGCTTAAACCCATCATGCGACCTGAAAGCTGGTCGGTCACTTTAAAAGTACGCAGCTCTAAATTTTTGCCAGGACCTGTAAGCAAAGAGTCCAAATACTCCAGCGCAGGCGGCATCACCAAGTCGTAACCCCAAGCGTCGAGCTTGTCCAACAAATGGCGGCGCAGCTGCTCGATACGGTAAGCCTGTGGCGGAAGTATCTCTTCTATACCGTCGGGCAACAGCCAGCGATCTGCTTGTTTCATGGGTTCGCCTTTACATTCTTTAAGATTACGCACGAAAAAAAACCGGGCTTGCGGCCCGGCTGCGGGATTCTACCAAAGCAGAACCGCCAAGGCTACTTGCCTTTGGCGTCTTTTAGGTAACGGAAGAAGCTGGAGTTGGGTTCAAGCACCAAGACATCGCTGCTTTTAAAGCTTTCGGTGTAGGCTTTGAGGCTACGCGTAAAGGCATAAAACTCAGGATCTTTGCTGTAAGCGGCTGCATAGGTTGCCGCTGCTTGAGCATCACCCTGACCTTTTAAGTTTTCAGCTTTGCTGTAGGCTTCGGCTTCGATAACCACGCGCTGACGGTCGGCATCGGCTTTAATCCCTTCGGATTGCTCTTGGCCTTGTGAGCGGTGTTCACGCGCTTCACGCGCACGCTCTGCGGACATACGACTGTAAACCGAGCGGCTCAAGTCTTCAGGCAGGTCGATGGCTTTGACGCGCATATCCAGCACTTCGATACCCAGCTCTTTTTGTGAGTGCTTGTTCAGATTCACCGTTAGGCGCGTCATCAAGGCATCACGTTCACCCGATACCACTTCTTGCAAGGTCAGTGCGGCGATTTCGTCGCGCAGCCCTTTGTTCAGCAGTGCCGTCAGCAGATTGGTGGCTTCAATACGGTTGCCCGAGGTGGCCTGGTAGTAAGCGCGCACATCTTTAATGCGCCACTGCGCAAAGGCATCCACGATGGCGTATTTTTTACCTGCAGTTAAAAAGCGCGAGGGCGCGGTATCCAAGGTTAAAACGCGGGCATCAAAACGCTTAACGTCTTCGACAAAGGGCGCTTTCACATGCAGGCCAGGGGCAATATCGGCCTCAACCACTTCGCCAAACTTGAGCTTAATGGCCACCTCGGTTTCTTTCACTATGTACAAGCTCTGACTGGCAATGAGCAAAATCACGCCCGTGAGAATCAGGCTAAGCAAGGCTTTCGGAGACATTAGCGGCCCTCTCTGCGAATGATGGTGGGAGCAGGCGTGGTACTAGGCTGGCGATTGCGCGCCTCGGTGAGCACCTGATCCGTTAAACGGGAGATATCGGTGTTATTCAAAGCACCTGAGGATGCTGGTGCGGCCTGCATGATTTTATCCAAGGGCAGATACAGCATGTTGTTGCCGCCACCTTTGACGTCAACCAGCACTTTGCCGCTGTTGGCATAGAGCGTAGAAACAGCATCAATGTACAAGCGCTCGCGCGTTACACCTGGGGCTTTGCGGTATTCCGCATAAAGGCGATTAAAGCGTTCGGCCTCGCCCTGAGCATGGGCGATGACTTGCTCTTTATAGGCTTGGGCTTCTTCTAGCTGACGCTTGGCGCGGCCTCGCGCCTCGGGTACCACGGCGTTCGCGTAGGCTTGCGCCTCATTGATGATACGTTCTTTATCCTGCTTGGCGACCTGCACATCATCGAAGGCGGCACGCACTTGTTCAGGCGGGCGCGCATCCTTAATGTTGACGTTGGTCAGCTCCATACCTGTGCGATAACGCACCAAGTATTCTTGTAAGCGTTTTTGCACTTTATCAGCCAGCTCGGCACGACCGCTGGTGAGAATCTCATCCATGGTGGTCGAACCCGCTTCATGGCGCAGCGCGCTTTGTGCGGCGATTTGCAAGGTATGCTCAGGCTGATCGACGCGCAAAGCAAAAGACACAGGATCGGACACGCGATATTGGGCGTTTAGCTCCACCTCGACGATGTTTTCGTCCTCGGTCAGCATGCGCTCACGAATTTCCAAGGTACGCACAGCCGTTGTTTTAACTATGGTGACCTGATCAATAAGTGGGATCTTAAAGCGCAAACCGGGCTGCTCGGTTTTGAGGTATTTCCCCATACGCAGCACTACGCCACGCTCTTGCTCGTCCAGGGTGTACACCGAGCTAAACAGTGCCACCACAACAGCAACGCCTGCGATAATGCCCAGCACACTGCCAAGACCACTGTCGTTATTGTTGTTCTTAGGAGCACTGGGCTTTTTACCAAACAAGCTGCCGAGCTTTTTATTCAGCTGCTTGATCGCCTCATCCAGATCGGGCGGCTGTTTATTTCCGCCACCATTACCACCACGGTTTTTATCGCTGTTGTTGCTGCCCCAAGGGTCGTTCGAGTTGCCCTTGCCGCCGGGCTCATTCCAAGCCATATGTCTCTCCAACAAATTAGGCTAATGCTGATTTAAATCGCTAATGCCAAGCCTCGGTCTGAGGTGGCAAAAAACGTTCGGGGGCGACATTGGCCTTCGCCAACGCCTTATTAAAGTCATGACGTTGCAGACGCACCGTCACAAGAGTGTTACCTTCTTCGTCGTGCCGCTCCTGTTTGATCGCACCCATTTCATACAAAATGGCGCGCAGGCGTGCGTCTTGTGGCTTAAGGCAGAGCTCTCCTGCAAACAACTCGCTGCTCAATAGCTCACTGAGCGCCTGCGCCAACAGCTCCTGCCCCTGCCCTGATTGTGCAGAAAGCCACACCGCCACAGGCACACCCAGATCATTACGATCAATGCGTGGGGCGCTATGTTCCAGCAAGTCGATTTTGTTGTAAACCCTAAGAGTCGGCACGCTTAACGCGTCGATCTCTTTGAGTACCAGTTCTACCTGCTCAATATTGCCATCGCGCTCGGGCGCGGCGCTGTCAATCACATGCAGAAGCAAGTCAGCCTCAGCCGCTTCTTGCAAGGTGGCCTTAAAGGCTTCCACCAGCTTGTGCGGTAAATGACGAATAAAACCCACGGTATCGGCCAGCACAATTTCACCCACATGCTCGACATCAAAACGGCGCAAGGTCGGATCGAGCGTGGCAAAAAGCTGATCGGCCGCGTACACCTCGGCGTGCGTTAGGGTATTAAAGAGTGTGGATTTTCCTGCGTTGGTGTAACCCACTATGGTGACGGTGGGAATATCGGAGCGTTTGCGCGCGCGGCGGTTTTGCTCGCGCTGAGCGTGCACTTTTTCCAAACGCCCTAGTAAGTTTTTCACCCGTTCACGCAACAAGCGACGGTCGGTTTCCAGCTGAGTTTCCCCTGGCCCGCGCAAACCAATGCCGCCTTTTTGCCGTTCTAAGTGCGTCCAGCCTCGAATCAAGCGTGTGGATTGATATTCCAGCTGTGCCAGCTCGACCTGAAGTTTACCTTCGTGGGTGCGCGCGCGCTGCGCAAAAATATCCAAAATCAAGCCCGTGCGATCCAGCACGCGCGCTTCGAGGATTTTTTCAAGGTTACGTTCTTGGCTTGGAGTGAGGGCGTGATTAAAAATCACCAGCTGCGCACCATGCAAGCGCAAGGCCGCCGCAATTTCCTCGACCTTACCTTTACCAATAAAAGTCTTGGCATCGGGCTTGGGGCGCTTGGCGGTTACCAGCGCAACAGGATCCGCGCCAGCAGAAATCACCAGCTCGCGGAATTCGTTCAGATCTTCTTTATTTAGACCTTCGGGAAAATCGATGTGCACCAGAACTGCGATTTCGCCGCCATTTGTCGGACGCTCAAAGAACACAGCCGCAGCTCCTGAAAAGATTATTCGTCGTTTTCGCTTTCGCCTTCGTACTCTTCATCCACAGTGACGCGCACGTTACGCGCAGGCACAACAGTAGAAATGGCGTGCTTATAAACCATCTGACTGACGGTGTTTTTCAGCAGAATAACGAATTGGTCGAAAGATTCGATTTGACCTTGTAACTTAATGCCGTTTACCAAAAAAATGGAAACAGGAATGCGTTCTTTACGCAGTTGATTTAAGTAAGGGTCTTGTAGCGAGTGCCCTTTTGACATGTTGTGCTCCTTAATTAAGGTTTGCCGCCCAATACGGGGGCGGCGAAGAAATTTTAGCCCCGGGTGTCAGCCAAAAACGCCAAAGCGTCGGCTACGACGCACTAAATATGGTGTGGCTTTGGAGGATTTTCAAGGCGGATTGAAAAAGATTTGCGTCTTTTGAATCGAGCCAGTAAAGCTCTGGCCAACTGCGCAACCAAGTGATTTGCCGTTTTGCCAACTGACGAGTGGCTATGATGCCACGCTCGGTCATTTCTGCATAATCATATTTGCCCGCCAAATAGTCCCAAACCTGCCTGTAACCCACGCAGCGAATGGAGGGCATATCGGGGTGCAAGTCACCACGCGCATAGAGCGCACGCACTTCTTCAACAAACCCCTGCTCCAGCATTTGCGCAAAACGCAGCGCTATGCGCTCATGCAAAACAGAGCGTTCCGCAGGGCATACCGCTAAATTCACCACCCGATAGGGCAAGGGTTCGTGATTTTGTTCCGCCCAAAAAGCACTAAGCGGCTTACCACTTAACCGAAACACCTCCAGCGCCCGACCAACGCGCTGGCTGTCCATCGGCTCTAGGCGTGCCGCTGCTTCAGGATCGACCTGCCTAAGCTTCTCATGCATGGCGGGCCAACCCAGCTCTTGCGCTTCTTGCGCTATCTGTGCGCGCATTGCTGCTGTTGACTCAGGCAAATCAGCAGCACCATCACGCAAAAATTTAAAGTACATCATGGTGCCACCGACCAAGAGCGGCACTTTGCCACGCGCGCTAATTTCAACCATTTCGCGCAGAGCATCATGGCGAAATTGCATGGCCGAGTAGCTGTCTTTGGGGTCAATTAAATCAATCAAACGATGCGGTGCTTGTGCCAATGTCTTGGCATCGGGCTTGGCCGTGCCTATATCCATCCCTTTGTAAATCAGCGCCGAATCCACGCTGATAATCTCGCAAGGAAAATGCTTGACCAGCTCGATGGCCAAGGCTGTTTTGCCTGAAGCCGTAGGCCCCATTAAAAAAATTGCGGGAGGTAAAGACGCCGTCATTGCTATATCAACCCAAAAAGAGGGCGTCATCATACCCGAACTCAAGCGTTCGGGCATGCCCCTATTGTTGCTGCGTTTTTAATTGCACAAACCCTGTTCAATTAAATAATTTTCGTACTTTTGACGAACCTCAATTTTCAATAATTTTCCTGTTGCGGTGTGCGGCAAAGCTTCGACAAAAATCACCGCATCGGGCAACCACCACTTAGCAACTTTATCTTTCAGAAAAGCCAGCACTTGCTCGGCGCTTACTTCAACATTGGGTTTTTTAATCGCCAAAAGCACAGGCCGCTCATCCCACTTAGGATGGCGCGCACCGATCACGCAACACTCAGCTAAATCGGGATGACCTACGGCAATATTTTCCAAATCAATGGAGCTGATCCATTCGCCGCCTGATTTAATTACGTCCTTAGAACGGTCAACAATTTGCATGTAATTTTGCTCATCCAGCGTCGCCACATCGCCAGTATCAAACCAGCCATCGACAAAACTTTTTTGGTCGTCGCTTTTGTAATATCCCTTGGCAATCCACGGGCCTTTAATCAGCAATCTGCCAAAACTTTTACCGTCTTTGGGCAGTTCATTGTTGTTGTCATCGACAATTTTTAGCTGCACACCGTACACAGGGCGGCCTTGTTTGGTTTGCAGTTTATAGCGCTCCTCTAAAGGCAAGCTGTCCATATAATCGTTGCGCGAATTGACCGTACCAATAGGGCTGGTTTCGGTCATACCCCAAGCGTGAATAACAAAAGCGCCGTGATTTTCTTGGAATTTTTTAATCATCGAAATAGGTGCAGCCGAACCGCCTATCACCACATTTTTAACTGTGCCTAATTTTTTACCAATGCTGTCCATATGATTTAACAGCATCAGCCACACTGTGGGCACGCCCAATAATAAATCGACCTTTTCGTTTTCGATTAATTCCCAAATGGATGCGCCATCCATACCTGCTCCTGGAAAAACCTGTTTCGCGCCCGTGATGGCCGCCGCATAAGGCGTACCCCAAGCATTAACGTGAAACATCGGCACCACAGGTAAAAAACAAGATGTCGAAGACAAGCCGAGCGTATCTTTACTAATAGAAGATAAAGCATGCAGCACAGTCGAGCGATGACTATAGAGAACACCCTTGGGGTTGCCTGTCGTTCCTGAGGTGTAACATAGGCTCGCGGCGGCGCGCTCATCCAGATTTGGCCAAGAAAAATCCGCGCTTTCTTTGTCTAATAAAGCCTCATAACATTGCGCATTTTTCAGCGTCGTTACAGGCATTTTATTGGCGTCACACAGAATAATATAACCTTCAACTTCCGTGATTTTATCCTGTATTTTTTCCAGCAAAGGCACGAAAGTTAAATCGACAAAAATCCATCTGTCTTGCGCATGATTAATGATATAAACCAGCTGTTCGGGGAATAATCTTGGATTAATGGTATGCAGCACCGCACCATAACCAGATACACCAAAATACAATTCAAAATGGCGATAGCCGTTCCAAGCTAAGGACGCAATACGATCACCTTGCGCTATCTTTAAGCGCTGCAATAAATTTCCTACCTTTTTTGCCCGCTGCGCCGCATCCTGCATGGTGTAACGATGAATATCGCCTTCTGTGCGCCTGCTAATAATTTCACTGTGAGGATGCACGCTTTGCGCGTGCTCCAGCAAAGAAGAAATCAATAAGGGTTCGTCCATCATTTGCCCAGCCAGTATTGTGCTCATACAGTCTTCCTAATGGTTGTTATTTTTTTTACAAGGCAATTACCATAGAAAAATGAAACAGAGAATACAAGGGTAAAAAACGGCAAATAAAATGCCGAACAAGCCATTTCTAGGCATAATGGCCACTGTTTTACTGAGTCTTAGAATGTTATGCAGCTTTCAGTGTGGCTGACAGTCGTCAGCATTTGCTTATTGGGTGCGATGTCGCCTGGCCCTTCTGTCGCCTTAGTTTTAAAAAACACCCTAAGCGGTGGGCGAAAAATGGGCATGATCACCGCTCTTTGCCACGGCACTGCGGTTGGAATTTACGCATTGCTATCGATGCTGGGCTTGGTGGCCATTATCGCCACCTCTTCCCTGTTATTTACGGGCATTCAGTGGGCAGGTGCAGGTTATTTATTGTGGCTTGGCGCACAGGGATTACGTCATGGCGGGCAAATTATTGCCATTGAGAACAATAGCCAAATCAGTGCATTCAGTGCTGCGCGCGACGGTTTTTTAATGGCTTTTTTTAACCCTAAAGCCGCAGTATTTTTTCTGGCCTTATTCAGCCAAGTGGTCAGCATCAACACCGAGTTTTCAGCCAAAATTTTCTATGCCATCACCGCCATGATCATCGACATATCTTGGTACATGGTCGTGGCTTGGTTGTTTTCCAGGCCATTATGGTTTCGCTGGCTCAGCACTTATGCGCGTAGCATTGAAAAGATTTTCGCGTGGATATTATTACTACTGGCAGCAAAAATATTTTTTGGCAGCCTGTGATGGCTGCCCTGTATTCTTATGCTTTTATTCTTGCGCAACCTTGGTCAGCGCCTCGATAAAGGTTTCAGGGGGCTGGCCACCCGAAATCAGATATTTTTCATTTAAAATAAAAGCGGGCACAGAATGAATACCCATTTCTTGCCATTGCTGCTCTTTATCACGCACCAAATGGGCAAAACGCTCATCGGCCAAAACCGCTTTCGCCTCCTGCGCATCCATTCCAATTTGCTGCACTATTTCAAGCAAGATTTCATTATTAGAAATATCTTGATGATCTCGAAAATGCGCAACAAACAATGCGTTTTTTAGTGCCTGTTGTTTCCCTGTATTTTCTGCCCAATGCAAAAGTTGGTGCGCTTTAAAGGTGTTACGCATGCGCATGCCTTCAATAAAACGAAAATCAAAGCCCAAGGCCGCACCGCGTTCGGTAATCATGGCACGATTTTTATCGCTTTCTTCGGCGCTAATGCCGTATTTTTGCATTAAATGCTCGCGCATATCCTGCCCTTCCACTGGCATAGCAGGATTTAATTCAAAAGGCTGAAAATGCAAATCCACCTGCACTTGCCCCTCTAACGCCTGCAATGCTTTATTTAAACTGGCCAAGCCAATGGCACACCAAGGGCACATTACATCGGAAATCATATCAATTCGTACGCTTTTCATACTCACTACCTCGGTTAATTTCGCTTAGAATAACCAAAAATAACGATAGCCAATAGCCATGACAGAAAACAACAGAGTTGCACAGATTTGGGTCGATGCCGACGCCACCCCTAAACCCATTCGCGAAGTTATTTGCAAAGCCGCAAATCGCGCGCAGGTGCGCACGGTTTTTGTTGCCAATCACGGCATTCCCCTGCCGCCTTCCACTTTTTTAAGCTTCAAACAAGTTCCCGCAGGTTTTGATATTGCAGATAATTTAATCGCCCAAGAATGCCAAGCTCAAGATTTGGTTATTACTCAGGATATTCCTTTGGCTGCTGAAGTTTTAGCCAAAGGGGCAAGCGCCATCAATAATCGCGGCGAAACTTTTAGCCCAGAAACCATAAAACAGAAATTAAATATGCGCGATTTTTTAGAGACTTTGCGCGCCAGTGATATTCAAAGCGGCGGTGCTGCGCCCTTTAGTGACAAAGACAAGATGCTTTTTGCCAACGCCCTAGACCGTTGGCTAACCAAAAACACCAAAGGGCGCGCAAATTAACTCGTTTGCTAAGAATCAAACAAACCTTTAAGCGCGGCCTTTTCTTCGCTGCTGACTGTAGCCTCAACTTTAGGTGCAGGCACAAAGCGCACTTGATTACGGCCATTATTTTTGGCCTCGTACAGGCATTTATCTGCCTGAGCAATAAAGCCGCTGACATCCAGCTGACTGCCAACTTCATAAAAAGCCACGCCAAGGCTGGCTGTAACAGCGATGCTGTTATCCTGAAAAAAAACAGGGGCCGCAGCGATATTTGTGCATAAGCGCTGAGCAACCTGAATGGCTAAAAACCGCTCGGTTGAAGGTAAAATAATGGCAAATTCCTCGCCACCATAACGGCATTGAATATCCAGTTTACGCGTGGTGTCGCGCACGACTTTGGCGCTTTGGATCAACACCGCATTGCCTGCTTCGTGCCCATATTGGTCGTTTACTTTTTTAAAAAAATCCAAGTCCAGCATGATAAGCGCTGTGGGTAATAAGGTGCGCTCGGTGCGCTCCATTTCCTGAGCCAACGCTTCACGAAAATGCCCTGTGTTATAAAGCTGAGTAAGAGGGTCGATGCGCACCGATTCACGCAAGCGCAGCACTTCTTCATGATAAGGACATGGCGCTTCTCCGCCTGAGCATTCAGGCAATAACGCGCGCGGTAACATCTCAGTGCTATTCATAATTACTCAAGCCCAAAGGGCAGATAAAAGACTCTTTCAGCTTAGACGAAAATCGAGAAAATACGCACAGTTGGCGTTCGCTTTACGACCGCTATATAGTACCAAACTTTTTGAAACTGCCGATATGATGCCCTATGCAAGATCGTAATTTTAATGACATCGCTGCTCGTTTTAATCAAACCATCTACGCCAGCGCGCGCGGACGTTTGCGCCTTAGGGCATTGGAATGCGATTTTCGTGATTTAACTATCCCCATTCAAGGTGCGCAGGTATTAGATATTGGCGGTGGCCAAGGGCAGTTTTCGCTCCATTTGGCCAAACAAGGCGCTCACATTGCACTGTGCGATCATGCGCAAGAGATGCTGGATTTTGCCGTGGATTATTTTGCCCAAGAACAACAAAATTTGCAGGCGCAGTGCTGCACTTTGCAAGAAGTTCAGCGCTATTTTCCGCAACAATTTGATGTCGTTTTAAATCATGCAGTGCTGGAGTGGCTCGAAGACCCTCTGGCCGCACTGCCTATTTTAGCCAGCAAAGTTAAAACAGGCGGCTGGCTGTCTTTGATGTTTTATAACCTGCACGGTCATGTGTGGCGACAACTCATGAACGGTGGTTTGGATAATCCCCTAGGCTCCAATCCAAAATTGCGCCAAGAAGGTAACGCCCCGCAGCATCCGCTCGACCCTGAAATTATCGAGCAAGCTCTGCTTGAATTAGGTTTTGAGGTAAAGCGCTGGCGCGGTATCCGCGCTGTTCACGACCATATGCCGCAGAAACTGCGCGAGCGGGTGGGCGAAGAAGCCCTAACACAAGCGGATTTAGAATATGGGCTGAAAGATCCCTATAAAAAACTGGGGCGTTATGTTCACTTTTTGGCCGTTAAAGCTTGATACAACTCCGCATAATGCGGGCTTGCTTCATTCATATAAATGCTGTGGTTGTAAGTGCGAAGACTGGTTTGTGCAAATTGAAAATCGTTTAAATTTAAGCCTGATTTTTCTAAGTAAAACCAGCCCGTCTCTTCGGCGGTAATTAAATAATCGGCACGGCCGGACGCCAAGATACGAAACCCCTGCTCGATGCTATTCACAAATACCAGCTTTAAGCCTGCGCGTGTAAAAGTGTCGTTATCAACACTGTTACTTAGAGGGCGAATCGTAATTAACGTCTTGCCTCTTAACTCGGATAAATTGCTCCATTTAAAGGGCTCTGGCTTCTTTAAACGAAAAAAACTGTAGTGAATGCTGGCGTCACCGATATTGACCGGTGCTTTTGTGGTATCCCCCTGAGGCGGGAAAAAACTTAATTCCCATCTATCTGTTTGCGAGGTTTCTGACGACGCTCGCGCTGGCGGATAAAATCTTAAAGAAAGCTGCCAACCTGCGCGCGCCAAACGCTCGCGTAACAAAGCGACCGACACGCCATTACCCTCTGCATATTCAGAAACATAAGGCGGATATTCGATCGCAATCACTTTGGCGACCTTTGCAGCTTCACCGTAACTTGGCCAGAGGCCAACTAGAAAAAACAGAACGGTTAAATACTTCATATAAACTCCTACTACAGCCACAAAACAGTGTAGTAGAAAAAAATAATTACTCAGGATACAGCAAAGTATTTTTAAAAAGTGGCGCGAGGGAGGATGGCTTTTGGCGCTTGCGCGAGCCAAATCGTTCCAGACGATTTGTCGAACAGGAGGCTCTCATCCCCGTCGCGCGAACGTGCTTTCGGGAAAATTCGTTGTTTAGGAAAAAGTGGGATTTTTTGAAGAAGTGGCGCGAGGGAGGATGGCTTTTGGCGCTTCCTGCGCCAAACCCTACGGGCGCTTGCGCGAGCCAAATCGTTCCAGACGATTTGTCGAACAGGAGGCTCTCATCCCC
>JAYRHO010000258.1:0-2595 GCA_041907245.1 Saccharospirillaceae bacterium | reverse complement strand
TGCGTCAGCGCGTGATCGACGGTGCGCCTCGTATCGACGGCCGTGACAACGACACCGTACGTCCCTTGACCATCGAAACCGGTGTGCTGAAAAACACCCACGGCTCGGCCATTTTCACCCGTGGTGAAACCCAGGCCATTGTTGTGACCACTTTGGGTTCTACCCGCGATGCGCAAATGCTGGAATTCCTCCACGGCACCGTAGAAGACCCCTTCCTGTTCCACTACAACTTCCCCCCTTTCTCCGTGGGTGAAACCGGCCGTATGGGTACGCCTGGCCGTCGTGAAATCGGCCACGGTCGTTTAGCTCGTCGTGGTGTGCAGGCGATGATGCCCGACCAATCCGAGTTCCCCTACACAGTGCGCGTGGTATCGGAAATCACCGAATCCAACGGTTCATCTTCTATGGCCTCTGTCTGTGGCGCGTCCTTGTCCTTGATGGACGCAGGCGTACCCATCAAAGCACCTGTAGCGGGTATTGCTATGGGCTTGGTAAAAGAAGGCGACAAATTCGCGGTACTGACCGACATTTTGGGTGACGAAGACCACTTAGGCGACATGGACTTTAAAGTAGCGGGTACCGACGAAGGCATTACCGCACTGCAAATGGACATCAAGATTGAAGGCATTACCGAGCAGATCATGGAAATTGCCTTAGAAAAAGCCAAAAAAGCACGTTTCACCATTTTGGAACAAATGAACGCTGTGATCAGCGCTCCGCGTACGCAAATGGCAGAAAACGCACCCACCATGACCACCATGAAAATCCCTGCGGATAAAATTCGTGAAGTGATTGGTAAGGGCGGCGCGACCATTCGTGACATCACCGAGAAAACAGGCTCGTCCATCGACATTTCCGACGACGGCGAAGTGAAGATTTTTGCCGCAGGCAAAGAAGCCTCTGATTTGGCTCGTCAAATGATTGAAGCCATCACCGCTGAAATCGAAGTGGGCGTGATCTATCACGGTAAAGTCAGCAAGATCGTGGATTTCGGTGCTTTCATCACCGTTCTGCCAGGCAAAGACGGCTTGCTGCACATTTCGCAAATCAGCGATGAGCGCGTTGAAAACGTGGCTGACTACTTGAAAGAAGGCCAGATGATCAACGTATTGGTTGCCGATGTGGACCCCAAAGGTCGCGTGAAGCTGACCATGAAAGGCGTTGAGCAACCCGCTTAACCCCTGCATCTAAAAAATGGCGGCCTTGGCCGCCATTTTTTATAGCTAAAGCATAGGGATTTGCTTGGGTTCTTACTGGGTATTTTACCAAAATGATAACGACACTCATTCAGCCTTGTGCTATGGTGCGTGCCTTTCGATTTGGCACTGTGGAGTATCGGCATGCTGGTTAAACCTCTTCTTTCTTTCTCACTGGCGATTTTGTTGTCCTTGGCCTCTTGGGCGCAGGCGCAAGAAAGCACCAATGCGACCGTCTCTCAGGCGTGGCAAATGCTGGATTACCTTGCCACCGACTACGCAGGTGCGGTCGAGAACGGCCAAATTATTCATCCCGCTGAATACCAAGAAATGCAGGAATTTGCGCAAACCATTTTGGGTTATGTGCAAGGCTTGCCTCAGGCCGAAGGGCAGGCAGCGCTGGTGCAGCAAGGGCAAGCGCTGGTTGAGCGCGTCCACAGCATGGCCTCCGCCGAAGATGTGGCAGCACTGGCACACGAGCTGGCCGATGGCCTGCTGTTTGTTTACCCCATCCCGACCGCCCCAAGTCACACGCCCGATCTGGCTTTGGGTGCCAAGCTGTACCAAGAACACTGCGCTTCTTGTCATGGGGTTTCAGGTGCGGCCGATACCGAAATGGCCAAAAGCCTAGAGCCTGCGCCCATTGCCTTTACGGATATTGAACGCGCCAATCAGCGCAGCCCGCTGTCCTTGTATCAAACCACCACGCAGGGCGTAGAGGGCACCAGCATGAAGGCTTTCCCGCAACTGAATGAAACTCAGCGCTGGGCTTTGGCTTACTATGTGGGCTCATTAGCCTACGCAGACCAAGCAGCCGCAGGTGCGCAGCTGTGGAATAGAGACGCGCTTATTCGCGCGCAAATCGGCAATTTAAATGAGCTGTCGCGCGCACGCGCCGAGCAGCTTTTCCCTGTTTTTGGCGAAGAAAAAGCTCAGCAGCTGGTGGGCTATTTACGCGCTCATCCTGAAGAGCTGGCCGAGGCGGAAACAGGCTTGGCTTTGGCGCGCGGCCGTTTGCAGGCCAGTTTGCGTGCCTATCAAGCTGGGGATAAACAGCAGGCTATTACTTTGGCGTTGTCCTCGTATTTGGATGGGGTCGAGCCTGTCGAGCCGTTATTAAATGCGCGCGCGCCTAAGCTTCGTAGCGAAATTGAATTGGCCATGGGCGCGTACCGCACCAGCCTAAGCAAAGACGCGGCACAGGCGCAGGCCAGCGCCTTGGCGCAGCAAGTGGATGCCTTGTTGCAGCAGGCGGTGGAAGTCACCGCAGCGGGCAACTATTCCGCCAGTGCGATTTTCTTGGGGGCGTTCACCATTTTATTGCGAGAAGGTCTTGAGGCCTTGCTGATTATTGTGGCCATTCTCGCCTTCTTAAATCGCGCTAAACGTCCTGAAGTTC
>JAYRHO010000257.1:0-3176 GCA_041907245.1 Saccharospirillaceae bacterium | reverse complement strand
TTTATTGCTGTTGAGGCGGCCAATAATGCCGATATTGCGAAACTCATCCATCGAGGAAGCCTAATCAAAGAAAAACTGCCGCGTTTTATACCACAGAGCTTAGGTTTTTACTTCCCCTCAAGGACTTTCTTTAGCACCACAGCGTTATTATGCTCGGTGTCTTTGGCCGCAAAAAGCAAGGTCGTCGTGCCCTTTTTGGCCAGCGCTTTAAGGCTCTGCACGGCCTCATTGCTCGCCAGTTCTGCGCGAAAGCGCTGTTCAAATTCCGGCCATTTTTCAAGCTCGTGGTTGAACCACTTGCGTAGCTCGTTCGAGGGCGCGACCTCTTTTAGCCACAGATCAATCTGGGCGTCTTCTTTGCTGATGCCACGAGGCCACAAGCGATCAACCAGAATGCGCTGGCCATCATTGGCGTCTGGGGCGTCATAAGCCCGCTTTAGTAATAATTTCACCGCGCTTCTCCTGCCTGATCCAAAGAAGGGTTATCTTAGCGCCAAATTCATTCTTTTTGCTGAAATTATCAGCTAGGCTTAGGCAACTTAAGGACAAGTGAGCTCACCGTGAAGGACAAAGCCCTAGAATATTTCACCCAAATCAAGGCCGACATCAGCGCCAATCGCCTGATTTTGCCCTCTTTGCCCGAGGTGGCTATTCGTGTGCGCGAACTCACGCGTGACACCCTATGCACCCTGCTGCATTTTGAACATGAGATCGGCAAAGACGCGGCCATTGCCGCACGCGTTCTGAAGGTAGCCAACAGCGCCGCTTTACGCCGCGACAATCCTGCCAGCACCTTAAAACAAGCCATCGAGGTATTGGGCACCGAGCTGGTGTGCTCCTTAGTAACCCAGCTGAGTATTTTGCAAACCATGCAAATGAGCAAAGACAAAACCCGTTTACACGATTTTGTCGCCTCCAGCCTGCGTATCAGTGAATTGTGCTACAGCATTGCCAGCCAATATCCGCATCTTAACCCCGAGCAAGCCGCTTTGGCTGGGCTGTTGCACGATATTGGTAAATTGCCACTGCGCGATTTTTTACTTGCTCAAGAAGATTTAACGAAAAGACAGCGCATCGAGTTTGAAATTTTGCTGCACCCATTGGTCGGGGCGCTCTTGCTTGAGCATTGGCGCATGCACGAAGAGCTGGTTCAAGTGGTGCGTAGCCATGAACAAATATTGCGCGATAGCCCCAAGGCCCTACCCGACTACACCGACGTGGTAATCAGCGCCAACCTGCTGCACTACGGGCGCGTAAAAGGGCGTTATGCCAAATACGCCGACACCGACATTCCCGCTTTGCGCAAATGCCAGCAAAATCTGCCTAAATCGCATTTGGATGCGCAGCTTAGCCAGCGCATTTTATTATCCAATGCGCTTATCAGCGCTTAGTTTTTAAAAAGATTTTGAGTTTTAAAATAAACCTGAATTTCTTTTTTAGTAAAAACATCGTGCAAAGTAAGCACATCGTACACCACACCTTCAATTTCCTTTAGGCTTTGAAAGCGCATGCTGTAATCAGGAAAATGCGTGTCAATGTATTCGTATTGCTCGCCCACATTTTGTACTTCGATGGCCGTTTCTGGGCTTAAGCCTGGCTCTTTATTTAAAAAAAACATGGTACTACCTTTTTTTATTTTTCTTGTTTTTAAAATAGGTTTTTAGCGAGGGCTTTTTTTCTGGCAAGGCCTGAGCAAAACGGGCGCGCAAATCAGCGGCTTTGTCTTCTTTTTCTGCTTCTTGTCTTTGCAACCGCCATTTTTCTGCGGCTTTTTCAAAGTCCACTAAGTTGTCATCACTCATGGTCTAACCCACCCTAAAAAGTTGGTGTAATATACCCGCCTTTGTTCCTGATAAAAATGCCCATGCTTGCCTTACCCATTTTGGCGGTTTTGCCCGAGCTCAAAACCCAGCTTAGCCACCACGCCACGGTATTGCTCAACGCCGAGCCAGGCGCGGGCAAAACCACCACCGTGCCTTTGGCCTTACTGTCTGAGCCTTGGCTAACAGGTAAAATTTTGCTGCTCGAACCAAGGCGCATGGCCGCGCGCAACGCCGCGCAATTTATGGCCAAACAGCTGCATGAAGAGATTGGGCAAAGGGTCGGCTATCGCATTCGCCTCGAAAGTAAAATCAGCGACCAAACCCGCATTGAAGTCGTCACCGAAGGCATTTTGACGCGCCTACTGCACAGCGACAGCAGCCTAAGCGAATACAGCCTGATTATTTTTGACGAGTTTCACGAGCGTAATTTGCATTCAGACCTAGGCTTGGCGCTAGCCCTATCTTGCCAAGCCTTACTGCGTGATGATTTAAAAATTTTAATTATGTCGGCAACGCTCAACGGCGAAATCTTAAGCCAAGCACTCAATGCTCCTTTGCTGCAATGCCCAGGAAAAAGCCACGCCCTGCAACTGCAATACCGCCCACAGCCGATTCATAACAGCGACCTGATCAGCCATTGTTATCGCGCTATTTTAGATGTGTTAAATCATCCTGGTGATATTTTAGTTTTTTTACCTGGGCGAAAAGAAATTGAACGCCTTGCTGAAAAACTTCAAGAAAACCACGAACTCATGGCGTTGCCCCTGCACAGCATGCTCAGCGACACCGAGCAAAAACGCGCACTGGCACCGCAAGAAAAACGCAAAGTTATTTTGGCGACTAATATCGCCGAAAGCGCCCTAACCATTGATGGCGTGCGCATTGTTATTGATTCAGGTCTTGAGCGACGCAATGAGTTCCATTTAAATTCAGGCTTAAATGAATTGATTACAGGCTACATTGCCAAAGCCTCGTGCATTCAGCGCGCAGGACGCGCCGCGCGCCAAGCCGATGGTCTTTGTGTGCGCCTCTACAGCGAAAGCCAATACGCAAGCTTTGATGACGCCATCGCACCTGAAATACTACACAGCGATTTAGCGCCACTTTTGCTGGAGCTTTATCATTGGGGTGTGGCCGCCAATGAATTATTTTGGCTAAATCCCCCCACGGCCGCCGCGCTCAATCAAGCCCAAGATTTACTCATTAAACTGGGCATGATCGACCTCAAAAACAACCGCCTTACCGAGCATGGCAAAGGCTGCGCACAACTGAATTTAGAGCCGCGCTTAGCACATGCCCTCTATAAAATGCACAGCCTAGGACAGGGAAAAATAGCCAGCGAAGTGCTGGCGC
>JAYRHO010000256.1:0-3551 GCA_041907245.1 Saccharospirillaceae bacterium | reverse complement strand
GCAATGCCGCTTTCCGTTTGGTATTGGATATCTTGATACATAGATTTCACTTATTGGTGGATGACGATTGTAAAAAAAGCTGAGCCAGATAAGCCGTTGCCGGCCCTTGCGTTTCCTTGTGTGCTTCAACGAAGTACAAATCTGCGAAGCGAATGTTATCGGGTTCGATGGGTAAAATGCAAAGCAGGCCCTGGGCAAGCTCTTGCGCCACCCAGTGTTCAGGCAGCCACGCAAACCCCAGCCCCATGCGAATGATATTTAAGCTGGTGGAGAAGTGCGTCACTGTCCAGCGTTGGTTGGCTCCAAGCCAGCCTGCATCAATGCGCTGCTTGCGACTGGAGTCGCGCAGTACCACTTGGCGGTGTTGGGCGAGGTCTTCGTAGGTTAGCGAGCGCTTGAGTTGTAACAGTGGGTGATTAGCGGCGCAAATGGGCACAAAGCGTGTGCGGTACAGATGTTGTCCAGCAATGCCTGCGGGGATGCGCGCACTAATGAGCAGGTCAATTTCACCGGCTTCAAACATATCGATGCCACCATTGAGCACATATTCTTCCAGTTCGATACGAGTGTTGGGGTATTTGGCTGAAAACGCCTGCAAGATGGCAAAGAGTTGGTCGTAGGGGTAGATCATTTCCAGAGCAAGGCGGATTTTGGCTTCGACGCCGCTACTGAGCGAGGCGGCAATTTTGCCCATGTTGTCGGCTTGCTCCAGTAGCTGGTTGGCGCGAGCAAGCATGATGCGGCCATGTTCGGTCAATATGGCTTTGCGGCCTTCGACTTCCAGCAGTTGCACGCCGAGCATTTCTTGCAGCTTGTGGACGGCATAGCTGATGGTGGATTGGCTTTTGTGGATGGCTTCTGCGGCCTGGGCGTAACCGCCGTATTCGACGACGGCTTTAAACATGCGCCATTGATCAAGAGTGGCTTTCATGGAGTTTCCTAGTTGCTTGGCTGCGTAAGAGGCCTAAGTGTACAGCAGATTAGGAAAGAAGAAGTGGCTCCCCGAACTGGACTTGAACCAGTGACCAACGGATTAACAGTCCGCTGCTCTACCGACTGAGCTATCGGGGAAAAAAAAGAAAAAGTTGGCTCCTCGAACTGGACTTGAACCAGTGACCAACGGATTAACAGTCCGCTGCTCTACCGACTGAGCTATCGAGGAACACAGTGGCGCGCATTATGCTGATGCCTTCTTTGGCTGTCAACACTAAGTCCTTCTAATCTTTAGCAATTCTGGAGCCGACAGCGCCAGTTTGGCCTTTGTACTTGGCATCGACGCGTTTGTTGTAAGGGCGCTTGGCGGGGCTGGATAGGGTTTCAAAGGACAGGGCGCAAATGGCCATGCCGGGGCGCAAAGCCAAGGGCAGTTTGCCGTTATTGAAAAACTCCAGCACGATTTGCCCCTGCCAACCTGGGTCGATGCGTCCTGCGGTAACGTGCACCATCAAACCTAAACGCGCCAGCGAGCTGCGCCCTTCAAGCCAGCCTACGAGGTCGTCGGGGATAGATACCGATTCCAAGGTCGCGCCCAGCACCAGTTCACCAGGGTGAATAAAAAAGGCTTCGTCTTCACGGAGTGCAATTTCTTGGCTCATGACGCGATTGATGCTGTGCTCAAGCTCGGCTTTGTTGCCTGAAAGGTCTAGGTGGGTGACGGAGTTGTTGTTGAAAACACGAAAACGGTGATCCAAACGCAAATCCACACTGATGCCAGCAATGGCGCTGGCACTGGGGGCTGGGGTGATTTGAATGCTGTGATCTGCAAGACGTTTTTCGATATCGCCATCACTTAAACGCATGGTAACTCCGCAAGCACAAAGAAAGGCGCGCAGTGTAACGCACAGGGGCGAGTGGGTCTATTACAGGGGTTTAAAGGCCGTCATATCAATGAGATAGACCAGCTTGCCGCGTTTGATTTGCTCAAGGCGCACCACTTGGTACTGAAGGCTGGGGGCAAACCATGCGGTTAGGCTGCGTTTGTGTTTGGGGTCGTTGGGGTCGAATTCTTCTTCCTCTTCGCCATTGCGGATGCGCTCTTCTTCTTCAAGGCGATCTTCTTCGAGGTCTGCGATGGATTTGATTTTTACTTTTTCAAAACGCAGGGTTTTGAGTTTGCCCATGCTGGTGTCGAGGGTTTCTTCGCCGACAAAGGTAAATTCATAATCTTTGATGATGCCTTCGTCATAAAAGGCGTAACGCACCACGCGTGCGCCCTTGGCAATATCAAGGCTGGCCTGTTGGATGTAGGTCATATTGTCTTGCAGGCCGTATTGCCACAGTTCGCTGAGATTCTTTTTGTTTTCGCTGTCGATCAGGCTTTTTTTGTTGTAATCAAACACTAAGGTCATGTTGTCCTTGGGCACTAAGCCTGTGCTTTTTTTCTGATAGCGCAGGGGTTGAATCAGGCTAAAGGGTGCGAGGGTAAATTCGCTGCGCTCGCTGAAGCTTGCGCCTGATGCTTGGGCATTAAATTGCATGACCCAGTTGCCGTTAGGTAGGCGTTGCATGCTGCGCTCGCCATTGATGCTGACGTTAATAAAGCCAAAACGGTACAGGGTGTAATAGCGCGCCTTAAAAGGCTGCATCACCAGTTCTTCGATAGGATCGACGGCAGCAAGGGGAGCGGTAGAGGTTGCCGTGGGGTTGGCCTCTTCGGGCAGTGCATAGGTGCTGTGTGATAAACACAGTGATAGACCCAAGGTCAGTGCTTTTAACAATCCGCTGTGCATAATTCTGTCCTCTTGGCGAAATGCCCCAGTATAGTGTCTAGCCGTTTAAATGCGCCTTAATAAAGGGGATGGTGAGCTTGCGCTGCTCGATTAAAGAAGCCTGATCGAGGCTATCGAGCAAGCTAAATAGGCTGCGCATATCGCGGGCGGTGCGGCTTAAAATAAAGCGCGCGACTTCGTCGTTGAGCTTGAGTCCGCGTTCTTTGGCGCGCAGAAGCAGCGCGTGCATTTTGTCGTCGTCACTGAGTTCTTGCACTTGAAAACAAGCGCCAAAGCCTAGGCGCGATTTTAAGTCGGCAAGTTTGATGGTCAAGGCTTGAGGCGGCTGGTGCGCACCAATAAGCAAATGGCTTTGCCGCTCTTTGATACGGTTAAACAGGTGGAATAGGGCTTCTTCCCAATCCTCAAGGCCTACAACGGCTTGCAGGTGATCCAAGGCGATCAAGGGCAGCTGCTCCAGCCCTTCCAGTACGGCAGGTCCATAGCTGGCCAGCTCGTCCAAGGGCAAATACAGATTGTGATGGCCGATGCCTTGGGCGTAGTGGCAAGAGGCTTGCAGCAAATGGCTCACGCCTGCGCCTTGTTGCCCCCACAGGTACAGGTAAGGCTCGCCCTGCGTGGTCCATTGTCTTTGCAAGGCGCTGATGATTTCGGCGTTGTGGCCTGGGTAAAAATTGGCAAAGCGTGCATCGTCACGCAGTGCGACGCTTAGGGTGAGCTGTTGCACCATAGGAGAAAACCTAAATTACGACTGCCACTGGTAGCTTTGCTCTTGCTCCAGTGCGCGCAGGCGTTTATCCAAAACCAAACCACCCCAAACCT
>JAYRHO010000255.1:0-3050 GCA_041907245.1 Saccharospirillaceae bacterium | reverse complement strand
CTTCGTCGGCGTCGTGGGCAAGACCACGAATGACATCGGCGGCGTAAGCGCGCACCGAGTCTTGAATCATCTGCTGTTCTTCGGTCAGGCTTAGGTCAAAAATGCCTTTGGCGTAAGAGTCGCTTACGATCTTGGGCTTGGCTTGACCTTCGTCACAGGGTTCGGGGGCGGCGTGCGGTTTTTTGGCTTTTTTAGCCATAAATTTGCCCGCAACTTGAAAGCCTGCTTTGGTGGCCAAGTACGCGAAACGCTCGGCGGGTTTGCGCAGACCGTGTTTCTCTGCAAATTGGCTGCCTGCAAAACGGCTGGCGAGGGCCAAACCTTTTCCCCGAATATCTTTTGCCATATGAATAAGCCTCTGTTGTTCTATTTATTAGCTTGGAAGGAAGGTAAACGGACATCTTCCAATGAGCGGCCTCACCATCACAGAAAGCCTCAAGTTTGCCATTGGCAGCTCATGCTCAAGGCGTAGGGCAGTTAGGCCAGTTCGGTGGCGCATAAAGCGAGCTGGCGCGTTCACTTAGAGTAAGTGCAGGCACTTGTTAAGGCTTTGGGTGCAGGCATCGAGCGCCGCACGGCCGATAAGTTCACCCAGAACCGTGTGCTTGCCGCAGTAGGCCAGAGGCTTTGGCGCGTTGGGGCAGAGTACGGCGTGGCTGTCGGTGCCTGTGCCGCTTGCGGGCAGTAACGACAGTGGGCTTCTTAGCCCTAAATCACGAATGGCGGTGGTTTTGGCTTCGGTCAGTTGCATCAGTGCTTCGACCAGCGCGGCATCGGTCAGCGCCTGGTGAATCAGCAGCCAGATATTAATTGTGCCAATTTCTGGGCATTCATCGGCGCGATCACCTGGCCTGCGCAAATTGGCAATGCCTGCGGTGCAGTAAACCTCCACGCTTAGCCCCTGCTTTTGCGCAAGGCAATAGCCTAAGGAGTCCATCGAGGCGGCGGTCATCATGCCGATGCAGTTGGCGGGCAAGGTCAGTTCTTGTGCTTTTTGCCGCAAGCTTTGGGCGGCGTGAGGGTAGGGGGCAGAGGCGCGGGCATCGACGCGCAGGTTCAACAGCGCGTGCGCCTGAGTGAGGCCACCGTTGAGCACCGCCGAGCTTAAGGCTTGCCAAGGTTCGGGCAGGCTCAGGCTTAGGTAGTCTTTATTTTGTACGAAGGTTGTCGGTATCATGCGCGGGTTTTTTTACATTAGGAGGCGTTATGCTGACCTTGTTGTCGCCCGCCAAAACCTTGGATTTTGACAGCCCAAGCCCATTTAGCCAAAGCAGCGAGTGCGCTTTTTTAACACAGGCCGCACAGCTTATCGACCAATTAAAACAATACGCACCGCATGAGATCGCCAAGCTGATGGACTTAAGCCCTGCGCTTAGTGAGCTGAACGTCGCGCGCTATCAAAGCTGGCGTTTGCCTTTTCCTCAAGATCAGGCCAAGCAAGCCATTTTTGCCTTTCAAGGCGATGTGTATCAGGGGCTGGAGGCGCAAACGCTCAGCAGCAAAGAGCTGGAGTTTGCCCAATCGCACCTGCGCATTTTAAGTGGCCTTTATGGCGTGCTAAAACCCTTGGATTGGATGCTGCCTTATCGCTTAGAAATGGGCACTAAGCTGGCCAATGCCAAAGGCAAAGACCTTTACGCTTTTTGGGGCGAGAGCCTGACCGAGCACTTAAACGAGCAGTTGGCACAAAGCGGCTCGAAGGTGGTGGTGAATTTGGCCTCCAATGAGTATTTTTCAGCCATTAAAGCGAAAAAATTGAACGCCAAGCTGATTACGCCTGTCTTTAAGGACGAGAAAAACGGCCAGTTTAAAATCGTCAGTTTTTACGCCAAAAAAGCGCGTGGCCTGATGGCGCGTTATATCGTGCAGCAGGGTTTGAACGACGACAGCCAGCTGCACCGCTTTGATGTCGCGGGCTACCGTTTTAGTGAAGAAGATTCCAACGAAAGCACCTTAGTTTTTAAACGAAAAGAGAAGGATATACCTCATGCGTAATGTTGTTTTATGGGTCGTGGCGGCCATGACTTTAAGCCTAACGGGCTGTGCGCTGGCTCCGCAGACCATCAGCCTAAATACTCAGCCTGAAATCAAAGGCCGCACTACAGTGGCGCGTGATGCCTTAGTGCGCACGGTGGATGAGCGCAGCCAAGAAAGTCATGTGCTGGGCACGCGCGGCGGCATTGCCCCCGATCGTTCACCCTTATTGTCGGATAAGGCGTTGGCGGATGTGCTCACAGGGGACTTGCAGCGCTCGCTAAGGAAGCTGGGTTTTGGGGCAGGTGGCAGCGAAGAGCCGCTTAAAGTGCAGCTGAGTATTCAGAAGTTTTTCTATCGTTGTAATGAAAATGCCGTGGTCAACGAGTGCGGTATCGAAATTCGCTTTTTAATGACGGTGATTGATGGCGGCCGTACTTTTACTAAGCCTTATGGCATCAATGAAATGCGCTCTTTGGCGGCATCGCCTGTGACAGAGTACAACGAGGTGTGGGTCAATGATGTGTTAAGCCGCGTGTGGCAATACATTTTCAATGACCCCGAGTTTCGTCAAGCCTTGGGTGTTAACTGAGTTAGGCTACAAGCCTGCTATCTAAGAGCGCCTATTTGGCGCTCTTTTCTTGTTGGGCGGTAAGAGGAGCGCTGTGATTAAGCTTGCTGTAGTCCAGCAGAATTTGCGCCGTTTCTACTAAGATCGCATCGCGTTCTTTGTCTTTTTTCTCAGGTTTACCTTTGCCATTTTTGTTCTTGTCGCCTTTTTTCTCGGCTTTGGCTTCGCTGTTGTTGACGGAAAGCTCCGCATCGACAGGGTCGGTATCCAGCTCATCCAACGAGGTCAAGAGCGGCATGTTTTTCGCTTTGCGACGTTCGTTTTCCAGCTTTAAACGCTTGTCATCGTTGGTTTTGCGCTCTTTTTCACGCGTCTCTTTGTTCAATGAAACCTGAGTTTGCGTACGCAGCTCGTCGATAAACTTACGTTGGGCATTGAGATAGTTGAAATCGGGGTCGTTGGCGGCGCGTTGCTCGTGCAGCTTGCGCAGCTGGTTGATGTCCTT
>JAYRHO010000254.1:0-2027 GCA_041907245.1 Saccharospirillaceae bacterium | reverse complement strand
CGTTATTTTCGGATTTGCCTCATGCTTTATTCTGAGCAAGCTCAGGATTTATCTTTGCTTTGTGTAAAGATTGACGCGATTTTTAATCTCTACGCTTTTATTAAATTCATAAATAACAACGACTTACGCGGTATATCTAATTTTGTTTGATAAAAATAAGCCGAAAGCCTGAGAGCTTTTTTGGCACGCAAAAACCTATACTCCGCCGCTAATAATAACTACCTGCCCTTAGGGCAACATTCTTGCACGGAGCAACACCATGAAAACCATCGCAAAAACCACGCTGGCAATGCTGGCGACTTTGTCTTTGGCAGGCTGCTTGGAATCGGGTTCCAGCGCCAGTCATTCGGCTTATTCCAAGCTCAATCCCAGCTTAGAAGGCGATCGCCAAGCTGCAGGAGAGGAGCAGGGCAACGCCAAGGGCGCACGTTCAACCGTGCGGGTAAAATTTGACCCAAGTAATCAAGTTATTCCCTTTCCAAACAACCTGCTGTTTGAAGCGGGTGCGACGACTCCAGCCGATTTGGATGGCACATTGAATGCCCCTATCGCCGATCCTGAGGATTCCTCCGCCAACGTTGCCCAAGCCTTAAACGATATGGATGGTTTTTCGACGGTAGAAAGCTGGCGCATTGCCTTTACCGACGCCATCGACGCGAACAGCTTGGTGGTTGGCAAAACCGTGCGCATTTTTGAAATGACGGAAGTCAGCAGCGGCTACCCCGAGCGTTTGCGCCCAAGTGCGGTGGCGCGCGAATTAAGCGCCGATGATATGCAAATAAATTACGACAGCAGCAATTTCGTTCTTTACTTGCAACCTAAAAAACCTTTGCAAGCCAACCGCACTTACAGCGCGATTTTGGTGAAAGGCATATTAGATACCAAAGGTTTAATGATTGATGCCCCCATTCCTGCTTTGGTCGCCAAAGCCACCAATGAAATTGGTCTGGACAATGGCAAAGCCACAGGCTGTGACGGTGTCAAAGCCGATGTGAAATTACTGCAATGCGTGACCTTCTACGCCTTAAACCCTGTACTGAGTCAGCCTGAATTTAAATTAACGGCGGACGATGTTTTGGTGGGCTGGTCCGTTACCACCGCACGCTCCGATGAGGCCTTTAAAAATCTGGCCAAGGCCATTACCAGCAACAGCATTAAACCCACTATTCCAAGCGGCTATACCTGTAATAAAGCCATTTGCTTCCTCGATATTGGTTCGTTGCCATTAAAAGACGAGGCAAAAACACCAGGTGAAAAAGCCTATGTTTTCCCTGGTACGATTCGCTTGCCCATTATGACAGCAGGCATGAAAGCGGCCTTGGGTAGCACCAATCAGGATTATTTTTTGGGTAAGGCTCGTCTTTCACGTGAAAACTCGCAAGAAGCGGTCACTGGGGCATGGAGTTGCGATGGCAAGACTTGCAACAGCGATAACGCCAGAAGCACTCAAGCGGCACCGACAGTAGAGGGTTGGGTGACTTATCCATTTATTTTTGCCGCTCCTATCGATACCGCTAAATGCCCAGCTACGGGTTGCCCAGTAGTAATTTTCCAACACGCCATTCAGCAAGATCGCACCAATGCCTTGGCCTTGGCGGATGCGTTAGCCGAGCAGGGCTTTGCCGTGATTGCCATTGATATGCCTTTCCATGGCTTGGTTAAAGAGCGTTTGGATGCGAGCAATGCCAAAGACGCCAGCCGCGCCCAATTGCAAGCCGTTAATTTAAATGATGCTTTGTATAACTCTACGCTCAATGCAGCGCGCGACATTATTCCGTTGATGGTGGAACGCACACTCTATATGGATTTGGTCAGTGATGACGGTGCTTTAAATGACGATGGCACAACGAAATCCGACAGTAAAATTGATGCTTCAGGCGCACACTTTTTAAATCCTTCTTTGCCTTTAGCACAGCGCGATATTTTGCGCGAAGCCTCTTTGGATTTGGTGGTGCTTGCCCATTATTTACGCACAGGCAATATGGCGCAGTGTGGCATCAATGGGTTATCAAAAAGCTGTAATTTGG
>JAYRHO010000253.1:0-3120 GCA_041907245.1 Saccharospirillaceae bacterium | reverse complement strand
GCAGCACAGGGTAAGAAAAACGCTGCTCTTCGTCTTTTAATAGTTGTATGGCGTTTTCGCCAAACTCGTGCTGAAGCGCCAACAGAGGTTGAGCGAAACGGTGAAATAAATCATCACGAGCCGCATACAAATCAATAAAAGGCGCATCGCCTTTGAGTAATTTTTGCCAGCTGGTTTTATCGGCAATCTGTTGGCGAAATAAATCCTCAAGCAAACCAGAAAGGCGACGAGAAGCCACGCGCGCAATGGGCAAAGCTTGACACGCACCTTGATCCAGCCAGCGCGTTGGCATCTGTGTGGCGCGAGTAATGCCTACTTTTAATCCCGAAGAGTTGGCCAAATAAACAATATGATCGCTAAAGCAAACACGCTGCGCCCATTGAGGCTCGCGACAAGTGCCCAGATGGTAATGGCATTTTTCAGGCGACATCATGCAAGCATCGCATTGCGCCAAAGTGGTAAAACAAGAATAACAATAGCCTTGGCCAAAACTGCTGCGTGTTAAACGCTGGCAATGCGCACAGCGAATTTGCCCATCAAAGTGCAGCTCGATGCGCTTTTCCAGAAGAGCATTTAATGGCAGTTGCTCCTGCCCCAACACCAGCTGATAGTGCGCCTGACCTTGGGCATCAGGCGTAATACGCATTTTATCAAGGCAGCCCGCTAAGGTAATCACAGCCATTAGATTTTTAACTCATAGCCTTTATGAGTTGGCTCGGCTTTTTTCTGCGTAGAGGCACATTTATCTTCCATATAGCCAACACGCTCTTGGGCAGGAATTTGATGAATTTCTTCAAAATAAATAATGGCCTGAATGCAGTTTTCACGCATTTCTTTGCTCAATACTCGACCATCAGGGAAATAACCCAACTCCACGGCACTGCGTAAATTAAAATACACTTCCGGTGTCAAATTTTTAATGAATTGTTCCAATTCCACTTTAATACCCTCGCTCTTTTAATGTCGCTTTGGCCAAATTAGCCCCAAAAATAAGCCCGCTATCAAGCCGCCAAGGTGCGCGCCATTGGCCGTACCTGTAATGCCTGGAAAAACACTGTCGGTAGCAATGGTCAATAACATAATGCCAACCATAACCGGTAAAAATACGCGCGGAAAAGGATAAGGGACGTGTTTTAAACGCACGCCGACCCAGCCCATAAAACCCATAGTAATACCCGATGCTCCGCCAAAAGCAGGTCCTGCGTACCACCACTGCACTAAATTTCCCACTAAACCGCATAAAAAAATTAAAACGATAAGCGCTTTAACACCATCCAGCCGTTCAATTTGCGGTGCTAAAATCCACCACCACAGACCATTAAAAAGTATGTGCACGAAAGAAAAATGCAACAACACTGGCCGCCAAAACTCCCACAAGCCAATACTTAAATAAGCCTGTAAATGAAAGCGCTCTTGCGGCCACAAGCTCTCACCCAAGCGCAGCCAGCTGTACCAGCTGGCATCGAAATGCATCCAAATAAAGGCAACAATTAACACCAATAAGGTCGCAGCGCTCAAAGGTGCGCGCGCCATTGCCAGCCAAAAACGCTCGGCCTTGGCATCGGCAATTTTAAGCGCAGGCGTGTGTTCGATATGGCCCGCTCGCCATATTTCCACCCATTCTTTCACACGATGAGCGTCTTGTGGGTCTGCTAAAAGCAATGTCTGCTGCCCTTGATCGCTAAAAACCACGCGATGAGGAATGCGCTCGGCCCAAAGTTTTTTCGTTAAAGGCGATAAATCCAAGTTGGCATCGGCGACTAAAATAACAAAAGGTTCCATTAGCGTTCTGTGCGCTCCACTCGTACCCAGGTAAATTTATGCGCTTGTGGCAGGGTTTCATGATCCAAACGATAAGCCACTAAACGCCCGTATTTCACCGCACTGTAATCCAAGCAAACAATGTTGGAAGCAATGGGGGCAGGAATACCCTGCATCCAATAATGGCCAATAAAAAGCGGTTTTTCATTGGGGCCATAAAACAACAGCTGTTGCTTTTCTTCAGGCGACAATAAGGCGTGTTCGATATCTTCAGGCAAAGGATCGGGCTGAAATACCACGTCACGGTATTGTGCAGGAGCATCTTCCCAAAACTTGGTACGGAAAAATTGTCTTACCATGCCATCTTTGGAGGTAATGGCACGATTATCAGGCAATTTCAAGGACGTGCCGCGCAGCATTCTATCCAAAAAACGATACAAAAAGGATTCGGGATTCACCGATTCTGCCAGCATGGCTTTACTGAGTTTGTTGCTGCCATAGCGTCTTAAATATTCGTCGATCATGTGTTGATCCCAGCAGGCATGCACCACACGAAAATGCTCATAATCCAAAAACAGCGGTATGTCATTAAACCAAGCTAAAAACTCTTTAAACTCTTGTGGGTATTGAGCAAATTGATTCAGCGTTTGCTCGACAATAAAATTATTGCGCTTGGTGTGCGCGCGTAAGTATTGGCGATTAAAGCCAGGTGGTGCTTCGGTCAGATAGGTGACAATATTGTATTCGTGATTGCCCATCACGATATCGGCATGTCCTGCATCGACCATGTCGCGCACCACATGGCAAGCCAAGCGAATATTGGGGCCACGGTCGATAATATCGCCAACAAACACCGCCTTGCGTTTGGCATGTTGATACACGCCATTTTTTTTGCTGTAGCCCATTTGCTCAAGCAAGCGAATAAGCGTATTGCCACAGCCGTGAATATCGCCGATTAAATCGTAGCCTAGGCTCATTCATTGTTACCTAAATTACTGCTCCAGCCCAATTTTGAGCGGCAAATTTCATAGAAATTATGCCCTTTAGGGTGAATTAAATTCAGCTTATGGCTTTTTTTACGAATCGTAATGACATCGCCAGGCGCACAAGGAATATCCGCCTGACCATCGCAGCTGATGGTGGGGTAAATCGACATGCTGGGGTCGATGACAATTTTAATTTCACTCTTGCCATCCACCACGATGGGGCGACTGGACAGCGTATGAGGGAACATGGGCACCAGCACCAGAGCATCGAGCTTGGGGTGCATAATCGGGCCGCCGCCTGAGAGCGCATAAGCCGTCGAACCTGTCGGTGTGGACACGATCAGGCCGTCGGAGCGCTGGTTGTACACATACT
>JAYRHO010000252.1:0-2001 GCA_041907245.1 Saccharospirillaceae bacterium | reverse complement strand
ACGGCCAGTTTATCGTTAAGGGGGTAGCTGTCGTAAGCGTTGAAGCTGAGCCTGGTGCTGGGCGTTTCGGGCGCAGTAACAGGGGGCTTGTTGTTGTCTTGTGGTGGTGCGGGCGTTTCGGGTGCGGGTGTTTCGGGTGCGGGTGTTTGGGGTGTGGGCGCAGGTGCAGACAAAGACGTGCCTTTGCAAGCGCAAAGCCCCAAGGTCAATAAGCCAATCACTCCAAGCCGTTGCATCATCCCTAATACCTCGAAAAATCACGCGCGGATTATAGCCAAAAGAACAACCTTGCCCCAGTGTTTTTTTGTACGCTGCTTTGGGTTTTACCCGCGCGCCTCTTTCTGATATTCTGCGCACCCATCCTAAGCGAAGGTTTTCGCCTTCCGTTTATTCAATTTATTCTGTGCGGATTTTTTATGACACGATTTATCTTCGTTACGGGTGGCGTTGTATCTTCTTTGGGCAAAGGCATCACCGCCGCCTCTTTAGCCGCCATTCTCGAAGCGCGTGGCCTCAAGGTCACTATGCTCAAGCTTGATCCTTACATTAACGTCGATCCTGGCACCATGAGCCCGTTTCAACACGGTGAAGTTTTTGTGACGCACGATGGCGCAGAAACCGACCTCGACCTCGGCCATTACGAGCGTTTTATCAACACCACCTTGTCGCGTAAAAACAGCTTCACCACAGGGCGCATTTACACCGATGTGTTGGCCAAAGAGCGCCGTGGCGATTATTTAGGCGGCACAGTACAGGTCATTCCGCACATCACCGATGAAATCAAACGCCGCGTGCTAGAAGGCGCAGAAGGCTTTGATGTGGCGTTGGTGGAAATCGGCGGCACGGTAGGCGATATCGAATCCCAGCCGTTTTTAGAAGCCGTGCGTCAGCTCAAAGTCGAGCTGGGTTCCAAGCGCGCGCTGTCTTTACATCTGACCTTAGTGCCCTACATTGCCACCGCAGGCGAAACCAAAACCAAGCCTACGCAGCATTCGGTCAAAGAAATGCGCACCATTGGCTTGCAGCCCGATGTGCTGATTTGCCGTAGCGAACACCCCATTGATGCGTCCTCTATTCGTAAAATCGCCCTTTTCACCAACGTCGAAGAGCGCGCCGTTATTTCCTTGCAGGACGTAGATACCATTTACCGCATCCCACGCTTGCTGCACGAAGCAGGCTTGGATGATCTGATCGTCGAGAAATTTGGCCTAAACTGCGCTCCCGCCGACCTAACGCAATGGGATGCGGTGGTCGATGCCAAGCTCAACCCAGAGCGTGAAATCACCATTGCCATGGTGGGTAAGTACATGGAGCTGCTGGATGCTTACAAATCGTTGATTGAAGCCATCACGCACGCTGGCATCAAACACCGCGCCAAAATCAAAACGCTTTATATCGACGCCGAAGACATCGAGCGCAAAGGCACAGAGGTGCTTGCCAATGTCGATGCCATTCTGGTTCCAGGTGGCTTTGGCAGCCGTGGCGTGGAAGGCAAAATCCGCACTGTGCAGTACGCTCGTGAAAACAAAATCCCTTACTTAGGCATTTGCCTAGGTATGCAGGTGGCCGTAATTGAATACGCTCGCCATGTTTTAGGCTGGACCGACGCCCACAGCACCGAATTTACGCAAGAATCCAAGCACCCTGTTATTGGCCTCATTACCGAATGGCAGGATGCCTCAGGTAAGACCGAAGTGCGCAGCGCCGATGCCGACATTGGCGGCACCATGCGTCTGGGCGCGCAAGAATGCCTGTTGCAAAAAGGCTCGAAAATCGCTCAAGCCTATGGCCATGAGCGCATTGTGGAGCGCCACCGTCATCGCTACGAAGTCAACGACAACCTCGTGCCTGAGCTGGAAAAAGCGGGGCTGAAAATCACCGGTCGCTCGGTTGATGGTGAGCTGGTTGAAGCGGTGGAAGTGCAAGATCATCCTTGGTTTGTGGCTTGCCAGTTCCACCCAGAGTTCACCTCGACCCCACGCAAAGGCCACGGCCTGTTTT
>JAYRHO010000251.1:0-4269 GCA_041907245.1 Saccharospirillaceae bacterium | reverse complement strand
GAATAAAAGCCCACACCAAATTGGCCGATAAGCTGCGAATCTTTTTGCTGATCGCCGCTTAATTTTTTTAAAAACTCCGCCGTGCCCGATTTTGCAATAGTGCCTAAATGATTGATGGCGTCATCGCGGCTCATGCCTATGCCATTGTCTTCGATGGTCAGCGTGCCTGCTTCTTGGTCGAAATCAATGTGTACAGAAAGCTCGGTATCGTTTTCATAAAGGCTGGCATTTTGCAGCGCTTCAAAGCGCAATTTATCGCACGCATCGGACGCGTTGGAAATCAATTCACGCAGAAAAATCTCTTTGTTGGAGTACAAAGAATGAATCATTAGATGCAGCAGTTGTTTGACTTCGGTTTTAAAACCTAGTGTCTCTTTGGTGTTTGCGGTCATGGGTTGTCCTTTGTATTGATAAAACCATGCCGCCTATATAGGGCTTAGTTTGGGCCTTTCAAGCCCTGCACTCGTTCCTCCAGTTGTTCGTCATTGGCCAAGGCCGTGACAACCGCCACTGAGCCGATTCCTGTAGCCCACACAAAAGCCGCGTTGTGTTCGGTAATACCGCCGATGCAGGTTAGATACAGCCTAGGAAAGCTTTGTACATAATGCGCAACCTGAGCCACACCCAATGGGGCATAGCGCAATTTTTTTGACAAAGGCTCAAACACGGGGCCTAAGGCAATATAAGAAGGCGTCAGCGCCAATGCGCGAGCAAACTCCCATTCGCTGTGCGTGCTTACGCCCAAATACAAACCCGCACGCGCTATGATTGCTAAATCGGCCTGCGCCAAATCCTCTTGCCCCAAGTGCACGCCATCGGCACCCAGCTCCAAAGCCAAAGCCCAGTCGTCATTGATAAATAACAGCACGGAAGCGGCACGGCATAATGCAATGGCTTCTTGAGTTTGCGCTTTATGCTGCGCACTGGGATTTTTAACGCGCCACTGCAACGACCCCACACCCAGAGCCAATAAGCGTTTTAAATGCGCTAAATTATCGACCAAGCCATAAAGCCCTAAATTTTTAGGCAAAGTTTTAAAAGACAAAGCACTGTCATTGGCAGCAAAAACACGCGGCCAGTCTTCGGGTTCGGCAGTGGTTTTATTCAAACGTTTTAAGCGGGTATTTTTTGCCGCTAAAAATAAAGCGTCGTACAGAGTACGGCCTTGGGTTAAAAAACTCGCCACATGGGCAATAAAACAACAGCCTGTACCATGAGCGCTTTGTGCCACAGGCGGCTGCACCAAATAAAACGCAGGCAATAAGCTCTCGCCTGGCAGTGTATTTTGAGCAAGTCTTGATTTCGCTGAAAAACAAAAATAATCCCCAATGCCTTGTGCATGCGGCACGCCTTTAATCAAGACGTTTTTTGCGCCCATTTTTTGCAATGTCTCGCAAGCTTCTTCAACTTTCGTACATCCTGTTAATAAACAAGCCTCAGAAAAATTGGGGGTGATTAAATCCGCGCGAGCCAGTAATTTTAAAAATAGCTCGCGCGTATTTTCATCTTGCCAATCCTGCGACAGCGCTTGGCCTTGGCTCGCCCCCAAAACAGGATCCCAAATAACAGGAACAGGGATATTTTCCAAAACGTGCAATAACCAGTGCAATAATTCCGCATGAAAAGGCAACCAACCCAAGCGAATAATTTTCGGCAGGCCATCGGCAAGAGCACTGCACCACTGCGCCTCAACGACAGAGACAGGCAAGGCAAAAGCCGCCTGTGCTCCTTGGCTATTTTGTGCGGTAATGGCCAGCACGATCACCTCGCACTGGCTATTTAATTGCTGCGCCACTTTCACATCGGCAAAAGCACCTGCTCCTGTGCTGCTGTCTGTGGCGGTTAAACTAAACCATCTGGCCATACGCGCCTCTTAACTTGCCAAGGTACTGGGCTGAGCTTGAAGCTGTTTGGGCATAACGCCCGCGCGATAACTCAAACGCCCAGCTTGCACCGCTTGTTTAAAAGCCTCGGCCATTAATACTGGATTTTTGGCACGGGCACAGGCGGTATTCAGCAGTACCGCATCGTATCCCAGCTCCATCGCCGCCAGCGCCTGCGAAGGCTTACCTAAGCCTGCATCCACCACTAAAATGGCCTCAGGTAAATAAGTGCGCAACTGGCCAAGCTGATACGGATTTAATAGGCCTAAACCCGTACCAATGGGCGCCGCCCAAGGCATCACCGCCAAGCAACCGATTTTTAATAATTCTTCGCAAACGATTAAATCTTCAGTGCAATAGGGTAAAACTTTAAAGCCTTGTGCGACCAATTCTTTGGCTGCCACTAAGGTTTGGGCATTATGGGGTTGTAAATTGCGTTTATCGCCAATCACTTCCAATTTGATCCACGGTGTTTGAAAAATCTCACGCGCCAATTGCGCCTGCAAAATGGCCTCCTCTGCGCTAAAACACGCAGCGGTGTTAGGCAATAAACGCGCACCTTGTTGTGCATGAAGCTGCAAATAATGCCAAATACTGCCCTCCTCTTTGAGGTGTTTTAGCTCAGATAAACTTTGTTTTTTTAAAGACAGCGTAATAAACCCAGGCTGTGCTGCCGTTAAAACTTGGTGCATTTGCAGTGGGCTTTGATACAAGCCACTTCCCACCCACAAACGGCTAGAAATAACGTCATTGCCTAAAATCAAATCGTCTTGCTGAATTTGAGTATTCATCGTTTTAACCTCCTGTAATGACACTGAAAATATCGACACAGTCACGATCAACCAATTTAATTTGGTCGTAATTACTGCGGCTAACCAAGCTTTGGTTGCAAGCCACGACAAAATCCGCAAGCTCTGCTTGCGCATAGCCGCACAACACCAATAACTCGCCCAAGGTTAGGCCGTCTGTAATAGTTTTAAACTCGCCATTAATTTGAACTTGCATCGCTGGCCTCCACATACAAATGGCCACCCGAGCTGTTAAATTCGCGGGCTTTTTCAGCCATGCCTTGTGCTTTTTTATTGGCGAACTCTTGCACTTCTTGTGAGATTTTCATTGAGCAGAATTTTGGCCCACACATCGAACAAAAATGCGCCAACTTATGGCTTTCCTTGGGCATAGTTTCGTCGTGGTAGGCCATGGCGGTGTCGGGATCGAGCGCCAAATTAAATTGATCTTGCCAGCGAAATTCGAAACGCGCTTTGCTCATGGCGTTATCACGAATTTGCGCTCCCGCAATGCCCTTGGCTAAATCGGCGGCGTGGGCGGCAATTTTGTAGGCGATTAAGCCTTGTTTCACATCGTCTTTATTGGGCAAACCTAAATGCTCTTTGGGGGTGACATAACAGAGCATGGCGCAGCCATACCAAGCAATCATGGCTGCCCCTATGCCCGAGGTAAAATGGTCGTAACCAGGGGAAATATCGGTAACGAGCGGCCCCAAAGTATAAAAAGGGGCTTCACCGCAATAGGCCAATTGTTTATCCATATTTTCTTTAATCAGATGCATGGGCACATGGCCTGGCCCTTCAACAAAACATTGCACATCCTGTGCTTGGGCAATTTTTACCAGCTCGCCCAAAGTTTCTAATTCCGCAAATTGTGCCGCGTCATTGGCATCGGCAATCGAACCTGGGCGCAACCCGTCACCCAAAGAAATGCTGACATCGTAGGCGCGCAGAATTTCACAAATTTGCACAAAATTCGTGTACAAAAAATTCTCCTGATGATGCGCCAAACACCACTTAGCCATAATCGATCCGCCACGGCTGACAATGCCCGTAACACGCTTGGCTGTTAAGGGGATATAGGCCAAACGCACGCCCGCATGAATGGTAAAATAATCCACCCCTTGCTCGGCTTGCTCGATTAAAGTGTCGCGAAAAATTTCCCAGGTTAAATCCTCGGCCACGCCACCGCATTTTTCTAATGCCTGATAAATCGGCACAGTGCCAACAGGCACAGGGGAATTGCGAATAATCCACTCGCGAGTTTCATGAATGTGCTTACCCGTGGATAAATCCATGATGGTGTCTGCGCCCCAGCGCGTGGCCCACACCATTTTTTCAACCTCCTCAGCAATGGAAGAAGTAACCGCTGAATTGCCGATATTGGCGTTAATTTTGGTGCGAAAATTTCGGCCAATAATCATGGGCTCGGCTTCTGGGTGATTGATATTGGCGGGAATGACTGCGCGCCCTTGGGCGATTTCGTCGCGCACAAATTCAGGCGTAACATAACGAGGAATGGCCGCACCATGGCTGTTTCCCTGATGCTGCGCAGCCTGTGCTTGCTGCATCTCTTTTGCACTCAGTCCTAAATTTTC
>JAYRHO010000250.1:0-2212 GCA_041907245.1 Saccharospirillaceae bacterium | reverse complement strand
TGCTTCCTGGATGCTTTCCTTCATCAGCTCACGGCCATGACGAGCATTGACCAAGCCCGCCGCCAGCACGCGCCCAAGTGGGCTAGAGGCTTGCAGCTCACGCAAACGGTTGCTGTCGAGCTGTTTGTTTTTCATCCAGCCCCATACTTTGTTTAGCGTGTCCGCAGGGGCGATTTGGCTGCGACGCAAAGTCCAAAAACGCTCAGCACTGATGGCCAAAGCCAAAATTGAACAAAGAATAATGGGCGCCATTAAAATGCCACCGCTTTGAATCACTTCCCACATAGTCTTGCTCCAAAAAATTTGCCGCACTTTACCACAAGCCTAAGGCTGCGATAAGGCTTTTGCGTTCCTCCTGCACCTGCCAAGGCCTGCGCCATAAGCGCCTTGACGTCGGGATTTGTCCATTCTCATCCCAGGCCAGCGCGCCTTCTTCGGCGGTGTTGCGCCACAAAATGCCTAGGGCTTGTAAACGCGCCAGTACTTGCGCGTCGGGATGACCGTAGCTGTTGTGAAAACCCGAAGATATCCACACTTCTTTAGGCTGCACCGCCTGCAAAAACACCTGCGCGGAACTGCTGCGGCTGCCGTGATGGGCTAGCAGCAAGACATCGGATTTCAGCTCGGCGCCGTAATAAATCACCAAGGCCTGCTCAACCTCTTTGCCAATATCCCCGACCAACAAAAAGCGCTGCCCATACCATTGCACCTGCATCACACAGGAGAGATTGTTGCGCGTTTTTTTAATCTTCTGAAAAGCAGGTTCAGGCAAGGAAAAAAAACGAAAGGCCAGATGCTCGTCCAGATGCTGCCAGTCTTGGCCTTGTTGATGGCAGAGCTTGGGAGCAAGGCTTAACGGCATGGCCTCACTGGCGTAAAAATCCTGCACCGCAAAAGACGACAACACCGCCTCGGTGCCGCCTGCGTGGTCGTTATCGGCGTGGCTCACCACCAGCACATCCAGCTTTTGCACCGCTAAGCGTTGCAAGCTTGGGCGCACTATGGCATCACCCGTATCCAGCTCACCCAACACAGGCCCTGTGTCGTACAGCAGCGCCTTCTGCTGGGTGGTAAAGACCATGCTTTGCCCCTGCCCGACATCGAGCAGGCGCGCCTGCACTTGGTGCGGCAAGGGTTGCCCAAACAGCAGTACACCCAGTACCAAAGCCGCAACCACCCCAAGCGAAGCAGGCAAAGCTTTCCACAGCAGCCACAGCCACAAAGGCCACAGCAACGCAATGAACTTGGGCAGATAAGACAAATAAGGCCAAGGCAGAGCTTGCACCTGCTCCAAATACGCCCAAAACAGCTCCCCCGCCCAAGTCAGCACCGTCAGACCTAGAGCGGTTGGCAACAGCAGTTGCAACAAAGCCACAGGCAAAAGCACAAAACTCACATAGGGAATGGCCAGCAAATTGGCTAAGCATTGCAGCAAACTCACAGGCTGCGACCAATACAGCATCAAGGGCAACATGGCGACAAAAAGCACCGCCTGTGGCCGCCACAAGGCTTCCAGCTTGCTGTTGCGCCGATACGAAAAAAACACCAACAGCACCGCCACGGCGGCAAACGAATACTGAAAACCCGTTAAGCACCAAGCCAAGGGGTTGGCCAACAGCAGCAACCACAAAGCCAGACTGATGGCCGTAAGCCAAGGTAAGCGCCAGCGCGACTGCTGCAATAAAAGCAACAACGCCAGCATGAGCCACGCCCGCCACAGCGCCACACCCATGCCTGCCACATACAAATACAGCGCCGCCAAACTCAGTAAAAAAGTGCTGCGCCACAGCAACAAATAAGGCGGATTACGCGGCCACAGCGCGCGCAGTAAGCGCACCCCAAGCTGCCACAATCCCAACCCCAAGAGCAGCACTAGGCTTAAATGCAGGCCGCTGACCACCAGTATGTGTACCGTGCCTGTACGCTTGGCCAGATCCCACTGCGCCTTACTAAAGGCCTGCTGTTCGCCCAACACCAAACCCGACAGCCAAGGCCAGGCTGCGCCATAACGCTGCTCGCCGTCCTGCAACAGGCGCTCGCGCCACGATAAGTTCAAGGGCGTATCCAACACCTGCCAGCTGCGCAGCGAGCCTGTGGCATCGATACTTTGGCTGATAAGCCAGGCCTCGTAATCAAAGGCCAAATCGTTGCTAAAACCTCGCGGGCTGCGCAAACGCGCTTGCACCTGAAGCTGCGCACCCAGAGCAGGCGG
>JAYRHO010000249.1:0-10272 GCA_041907245.1 Saccharospirillaceae bacterium | reverse complement strand
GCCCCGCACCTGCGGCTCCCATTGCCTTGCAGTGGGATAGCGCTTTGCAAAAAAAAAAGCCTGAATCCCAGATTGTAACGGCCAGCCAAAGCGCAGAGGAGCGTGCGCCTTCTGCCATTGTTGATAGCGCAAGCCCAGACGCACCGCCTGAACCTGAGTTACCCTCAGAGCCTGTTGTTTCTGAGCCAGAGCCAGAACCCTGTGTTTCTGCGCCTATCGAGGCCACACCCACAACCTTAACCCCAGACAATTGGTGGCAATGGGCAGAGCGCTTACCTTTGGCAGGATTTGCGTTATCCGTTGCTAAAAACAGTGCTTTGGTGGATGTTCAGGGAGCAAATTATTACTTTGACGTCGATCGATCACAGGAATTTGTTTATAACGAGGGTTGCAAAGATAAAATCGAAGACGCGCTGCGTTCTTATTTTGCCGCCGCAACTGTGCATATGTCGGTGCAAGAACCGCGTATGGAAACGCCAACTCAGCGCCAAAACAGGTTACACTTTACCGCGCGGCATGAAGCTAAACAGGCATTAGAAGGCGATGCCTTAGTGCAGCGCTTACAACGAGAGTTTAACGCACAAATTATTTCGGGCAGTATCACCCCCCACGGTAATTGAGAGGAAAAACGATGCTAAAAGGTGGCATGGGTAATTTAATGAAACAAGCGCAGAAAATGCAGGAACAATTGCAACGTGCGCAACAACAACTGGCCGACGCAGAAGTGCTCGGTGAATCAGGAGCAGGGCTAGTCAAAATTACGATGACAGGCCGCCATGATGTCAAACGCGTACAGCTGGATGATTCACTGATGAGTGAAGACAAAGAGCTATTGGAAGATTTATTAGCCGCTGCCGTAAACGATGCCGTGCGTAAAATTGAACAGCGCAATCAAGATGAAATGAGCAAGCTCACCTCTGGTATGGGACTGCCTCCTGGAATGAAATTACCCTTCTAAATGTCCGATAACCACGCCTATTTGGCTTTAATTCAAGCCCTCGATGCCTTGCCCAGTATTGGTGAAAAAGCCGCCGAGCGCTTGGCAACGCATTTGGTGCTGCATAAAGATGCGCCGCTGTATCAAGCCTTGGTGGCAGCGCAACAACTTCAGCCTTGTGCGCTGTGTCGTACTATAAGTGCACAAACTTGTTGTGCTTTATGCCAAGATTCATCGCGTGAAAATCGTATTTTGGTTTTAAAATCCATGCCGCAACAAAAAATAGCGGAAGAAAAAGGCTGGAAGGGGCGTTACTTTATTTTGCACTCTTATCTTTCTCCTGCTCAGGGGGTAGGCCCTAAGCAATTGGATTTAGAATCTTTATTAAACCAAGCCTTAAGCACACAAGCCGAAGTGGTTTTGGCGCTGGAAGCGAGTGCCGAAGCGCGCGCCACCAGCGAATTTATTGGGCAAATGCTGAAATTAAAACAAGGCAAGGTTTTGCAACAAGAATGGTCGCAGTGGTTGAGGCATGATGAGTAATCTTAAAATCCCTGAGCCCATTTGGATCACCAACAATCAGGCTTTAAAAGACGCCTGCCTTGCTTGGCAACAAGAGCCGTTTTTGGCGGTGGACACCGAGTTTGTCCGCGTCAGCACTTTTTATCCGCAAGCAGGGCTGGTGCAAATTTGCGCCAGCACAGGTTCTTTTTTAATTGACCCTTTGTGTATAGATGACTGGCAGCCATTGGCGGAGATTTTAACTCATCCGTTCGTGGTCAAAGTCTTTCACGCCTGCCTTGAAGACTTGGAAGTATGTCGTCGATTAACAGGCACATTACCCAGCCCCATTGCGGATACGCAGCTGGCTGCGGCCTTTGTTGGTTTTGAGATGGGGTTAAGTTTTCAACGCTTATTAAAAGAAGTGTTGCACCTGGATTTAGCCAAAGAAGAAACGCGCTCAAACTGGTTGCAGAGGCCATTAAATACCCAGCAAATTCGTTATGCGGTCGCGGATGTTCATTACCTGTATAAACTCTATCCAAAATTAATCCTCCAACTTAAAGCGCGTCAGCGTGAAGCTTGGTTTGCTGAGGATAGCGCGCGTTTATTGGAGAGCATCACCCAAGCGGACGAGCGTCAGAATTATTACAAGCGTATTAAACTTGCGTGGAAACTGCGCCCGCAGGAGCTGTTGTTGTTGCAACAATTAAGTCTGTGGCGTGAAAACTTAGCACGGAAAAATGATGTACCACGCTCGCGCATTTTAGATGATAACGAGCTTTGGTCTTTGGCTCGCTTTAAGCCAGAGCACAATGAAAAGTTAGCAAAGTTGGGCTTAAAACCCGCTTTTATTCGAGAACATGGCGCGGCTATTTTGACCATGGTGAAAGACGTTTTGGCCGTAAAACCAGAAAGCTGGCCCAAGACGCTTGAGCGCCCATTAGGCCCTGAAGCGGGCGAAGTGCTGAAAACTTTAAAAGACATGGTCGCTGAGCGTGCACAAGAGCTTGCGATACCCAGTGATCTGTTGGCGAATAAAAAGGCGCTAAGCGCTTTACTAAAATCAGGCTATCAAACTGGGCATTATCGTTTGCCTGAAGTATTAAGCCTGTGGCGAAAAGCGGAAATCGCCGACAACCTGATTATTTATCTGCAAGAACTGTATCGAAGAAATCATGAATAAAATTCTCTGTGATGTGTATAAAAGCCCCAAAAAAGACGAAGCCTATCTTTATGTTAAGCGTCAAGATGCGTTAACGCGCATCCCTCAGGCTTTGCTTGAGTATTTTGGCAAGCCCAAATTGGCGCTGACGATGATGCTGGATGAGCATAAAAAACTGGCCCGCACCGAGGCCAGTAAAGTGCTGGATGCCATCGAGAAACAAGGTTTCTTTTTGCAGATGCCGCCCGTGCAAGAAACCAATAAATTGGATGTGTTTACGAGGCTGGATAAAGAATGAGCGCCCGACCTTTTTGGCAAAGTAAGACATTAAATGAAATGAGCAAAGACGAGTGGGAGTCTTTGTGCGACGGTTGCGGCCTATGTTGTTTACAAAAACTGCAAGATGAAGACAACGAAGATGTTTACTACACCAACTTGCATTGTCGTTATCGTGATCAAGACCATCGCTGCACTATATATACCGAGCGTCATAGTAAAGTTCCTGAGTGCGTTTGGCTGACCCCAGAACAAGCGCAAGAATTTAAATGGTTACCACCTAGCTGTGCCTACCGCTTATTGGCCGAAGGTAAGCCTTTATTCGATTGGCATCCCTTAATTTCGGGGGATAAAAACAGCGTTCATCGTGCAGGTATTTCGTTAAAAGGTTTAACGGTGGCGGACAACACCGTTAAAGAAAAATATTGGGAGGATCACATCATATGGAAAGCCTAATGCATTACGCACCTTACTGGCTTAGCTATTACGCCTTTGCCTGCGTCGGTTTATGGTGTTGGACAAAAATGTTTTTTTGGCTGGCAGCAGACAGCGATTGGCGCCGCTTTTTAATCATGCTAGGGGCGGCCTTGCTGTTTACTCCTGCTCCTTTAAGTACCTCAGCAGGCCATTTTGCTCCCGCTGTGTTTGTGCTCTTGCTAGATTTGCTATCGGGGATCTCTTTGGCAAAATCCACGTCATTACTCTGGCTTTTGGCTGTTTTTTGTATCGCCATGCTATTTCTTGCCTTTAAATATCTGCTGAATTGGATAAAAAACAAACAAACTCAAGAAAGCGCATAAATTTTTCGCCTTTTTCTGGCTAAGCCACAAATCTTTGCTAATTTTATTCTCGTATTGGCAAAAGTTTGTGGCTTTTTTTATGGTTCAAATCTTTGGCCAGTGCAGAATTGGGGCGCTCATTTTATGAGCATGCGGGCAAAGATCGATGATTTTTGCGGTTTTAGAGGTTTGAAATATGGCGAATCATATTTTTATTTTAGCGACCGTCATGCTGCTTGCGGGCATCTTTGGGGGTTTGGTGAATTACTATCTATACGGAGATAAGGACCCTGACGCAGCCAGCTTGCCACGCTTTCTCGTGGTCGGTGTTGGAGCCTCGTTTTTGGTGCCCGTTATTCTCGACATGGTCAACAGCGAGATTGTCTTAGAAAGCCAAGGCGACCCATCGCGTTTATTAATCTTTACAGGGTTTTGCTTAATTGCAGCCTTAGTGAGCCGTTTCTTTGTTGATAATCTTTCTGATCGTATTTTAAACGAAGCGCAAATGGCCAAAGCTCGCTCAGAAGAAGTGCAACAAAACTTGCGCATAGTGCAAACCGAATTGCTGCCTTTGATTGACACGGAAACCGAGCAAGATGCCGCATCCGCTGATTCGGCCGTCACTTCGGCCATCGACGAGCTGGATGTCACCTCAACGAAAGTTTTAAAAATTCTATCCAGTGGTCGTTTTATTTTTCGTTCCTTGGCGGGTATTTGCCGCGAAGCCAACGAAGAAGAATCGGCCGTCCTTAAAACCTTACAAGTGCTGGTAACGCGCAGCTTGGCAGGAAAGGTAGGCGGTAAAAATGGCGTACGCTGGCACATCACCGAAAAAGGCCGTCGTGTGCTTGAAGCACATCTTTAATACTAACCCTCGGGAGCAGAATTATGTGGGCATTCAAGCTTGCGAGGGTTGTTGTTTTGGCGCTGTTTGCCACTCATGCACTGGCGGCGGAGCCGCCCAGTGATGTGCGAATTTTGGTCGATATCTCTGGCAGCATGAAGCAGTCAGACCCACAAAACCTGCGTATTCCCGCTGTTAATCTGCTGCTTGAACTCCTACCTAACGGCTCACAAGCGGGAATCTGGACCTTTGGTCGTCAAGTAAATAGGCTGGTTCCTCTCGCTAAAGTCGATGCGAAATGGCGCGCCGAGGCCAAGGCCAAAGCGCGCAGCATCAATTCGGTAGGGCTTTTTACCAATCTAACCGATGTGTTGGACAATGCCGCATGGCAAATTTCCCCGACATCGGGCTTCAAACACAGCGTTATTTTGTTAACCGATGGCCGCATTGATATGCGTGAGCCTGGCACACCCAGCAATATCGATGAGCAAGAACGCAAGCGATTGTTGCAGCAAGTATTGCCTGCTTATGTGCGTGCGGGTGCGCGCATTCATACGGTCGCGCTATCGGATAACGTCGATAAAGAGCTGATGCAGCAGCTTTCCGCAGCAACAGGCGGGCTGTTTTTAGAGGCGCGCAGCGCCGAAGATTTAATGAAGGTTTTTGTAAAAGCTTTGGATCGTGCCGTACCTGTTGAGCAAGTGCCGCTGGTTGGCAACAGTTTTAAAATAGACGCAGCGGTAAAAGAGTTTACTGCCTTGGTCTATCGCAAATCCAATAGCCCTAAAACCAAGCTGATTGCGCCAAGCGGTAAAGTTTTTGCTCAAGAAAAATCACTCAATAATCTCCATTGGTACCAAGACATCGGCTTTGATTTAATCACCATTGAACAGCCTGAAGTGGGAGAATGGCTGATTGAGGCCGATATAGATCCCGACAACCGCGTACAAGTTTTAACCGATTTAAAGTTGATGGCCTCAGGTATTGCACCGACTTTGTTTTTAGGCTCGCCCTTGAAGCTTGAAACCATGCTTACCAATCACGATGAAGTGGTAAATAACACCGACCTCTTACGCAATACGGTCTTTAAATTAACCATTAAGGCTCCCGATGGCCGCATCGGCAGTAAAGTCATCAGCCAGTCTGAACAGGTTCCTGTATCTGGGATTTACCGCGAAGATTTAAGCAAGCTCAACCAGCCAGGTGAATATCGCATCGAGGTGTCGGCAACAGGGAAAACCTTCACGCGCCAGCAAGTGTTGACCGCTTCCTTGCTTGAGCCGTTAAAGGTGCAGGCACAATCACTGAATGCCGAAGAGACGTTTTTAGTAGTGGTGCAGCCTGACGCCAGCGTGGACACCGCATTAAGCCATATCAATGCCAGTATCAAAGCACCAAACGGCGTGACGCAAATGCAACATTTGCCATTTAACGAAGACAGCAAATATTGGGAATTGCGGCTTAAAGCCGACTTGGGCCCTGGTAGTTATCAGATTACGCTAAACATTCGTGGCGTGCTTTTAGGCGGTGCGGATTTTCAATTTCAACCCAAAGACCTGAGTGTGACTTTTCCCTTGGGCTTGGCCAAGGCAGCCCAAAACAGCACCGCAGCACCCGCACCGGCGGCTGAATTTAGCCCCGAAGAAGCGCACAAGCCTAAGCTGCAAGTACCCGACCTTGCCGCCGAGTACGCGAAACAACAAGAGGCTCTCGCACCAAAAGCCGAGCCTGCTCCTGCTGAAATTGCCGTGGCTCCAGAGGAAGAGGGCGTACCTTGGTGGTTGTATGTGGCTATTGCTGGCGGTAGCTTGGCCGTGATTGGCGGTGGTGCATTCTGGCTGCTGCGTAGCAAAGCAAAAAAACAAACGAAAGAGCCTGCCAAAGCGGCAGCGGTGGCAGAGGCACCCGTAGCTCGCGCCGTGCCTGAGGATTTAATTCAACAGGATATCGACACCAGTACCCCCACACCCGAGGTGGATAACAGCGATGCCGCCTTGGATAAAGAGCTGAGCAATTCTTTAGAAGCCATGTCTGGGGATTTCGATTCTTTCTCTGGGGAAAGTGAGATTGAAATCCCCATCCCCAGCGCGGCAGGCGAGGCAGAGTCCGAAAAACTGGCCACCTTGGACGATGACTTTGCTATCGATCCAGAGCAAAAGAACAGCCCACCAAAAGCTTAACTCCGAAAGCATCAACCTTTTCAAAGTTAAGACCTCTCCCTATACTGCGCCTCTGCATTTTTTTACTCAGAGGCATTCATGAAATTCCAAGGCACTGCTCAGTATGTCGCAACTCCAGAGCTGCAAATGGCCGTTAATGCGGCGATAACGCTTAAACGCCCTTTGCTCCTAAAGGGCGAGCCTGGTACGGGCAAAACCATGTTGGCAGAAGAATTGGCGCGCTCTTTGGGCACGGAATTGATTCAATGGCACATCAAAAGCACCACCAAAGCCCATCAAGGCCTGTATGAATACGATGCCGTTTCACGCCTGCGTGATTCTCAGCTGGGTAACGATAAAGTTCACGATATCGCCAACTACATAGTGAAAGGCAAGCTGTGGCAGGCCTTTACCGCCGATAAGCCCGTTGTGCTGCTCATTGACGAAATTGACAAGGCCGATATCGAGTTCCCTAACGACCTGCTGCTTGAACTCGATAAAATGGAGTTCTATGTTTATGAAACGCAAGAGCGCGTAGTCGCTAAGCATCGGCCGATTATTTTAATTACCAGTAACAACGAAAAAGAACTGCCCGATGCTTTTTTGCGTCGTTGCTTCTTCCATTACATCGATTTCCCCGATCGCGACACCATGAAGGCCATCGTTGATGTGCATTTTCCCCAGGTGCAGGCCGATTTGGTGCGCGATGCTATGGATATTTTCTTTGATGTGCGCAAAGTCCCAGGGCTTAAAAAGAAACCCTCAACTTCTGAGCTGATCGATTGGCTGAAACTGCTTTTAGCCGATGAGATTGGTGTCGAGGCTTTGCGTAATGCCGACCCTCGCAAAGCCATTCCGCCTCTGTATGGGGCGTTATTGAAAAACGAGCAGGATGTGCAACTGCTGGAAAAGCTGGCATTCATGAGCCGTCGTAAGGGCTAATTTATGCTGATCGAGTTTTTTCAAAGCCTAAGACAAGCCAAAGTGCCTTGCTCCATTCGCGAGTACTTGGACTTAATCGAGGCTTTGCAGCAGCGCGTAGCCTTTGCGGACTTAGACGAATTCTATGCGTTGGCGCGCCTGACCTTAGTCAAGGATGAAAAGCACTACGATAAGTTTGATAAAGCCTTTGCTGCGTACTTTAAAGGCTTAGACAGCGCGCCTATTTTTATGGATGAGGCCAACATCCCCGCCGAGTGGTTGCGCAAAGAGTTTGAGCGTCTGCTATCTGAAGAGGAACAAGCCAAAATCGAAGCCATGGGCGGCCTAGATAAAGTGCTAGAGGCCTTTAAAGAGCGTTTAAAAGAACAAAAAGAGCGTCACCAAGGCGGCAATAAAATGATTGGCACGGGCGGCACTTCCGCCTTTGGCGGCCAAGGTTTTAACCCTGAGGGCATTCGCATCGAGCAGGGCGCTTCGCGCCATAAAAAAGCCATTAAGGTTTGGGAACAGCGCAATTACAAGGATCTGGATGACAACGTTCAACTGGGCATTCGTAACGTCAAGGTGGCGCTAAGGCGATTGCGCAAGTTTGCCCGCACCGGCTCGCATGAAGAATTGGATTTAGACAACACCATTTCTTCTACAGCGCGTAATGCAGGCTTTTTGGATATACGAATGGTGCCTGAGCGCCATAACGCCGTGAAGGTGTTATTGTTTTTCGATATCGGCGGCTCGATGGATCCGCACGTGCGTGTTTGTGAAGAGCTGTTTTCCGCTGCGAAGACAGAGTTTAAACACATGGAAACCTTTTATTTCCACAATTGTCTTTACGAGTCGGTGTGGAAAAACAACATCCGCCGCGTCAATCAGCGCACCGAAACTTGGGATATCCTGCGCAAATACGGGCCAGACTACAAAGTAATCTTTGTTGGCGATGCGATGATGGCGCCTTATGAAATTACTCATGTTGGCGGCAGTGTTGAACATTGGAACGACGAACCAGGAGCGGTATGGATGCAGCGTATGGCCGATCATTTTAGTAAGCTGGTGTGGCTCAATCCTGCGCCTGAAGATTATTGGGGGCAGGGTGGCTCTTTGGGGCTGATTCGCGATATTGTGCACCAGAAAATGTACCCTTTGACGCTTAAAGGGTTGGAAGAGGCGATGCGTTACCTGAGCAAATAGAGGCTTTTGGTACGAAAGTTCAGATTGATTATTGCCCGTGCTTTGTAGCACAATGCTGCAAGCATGGACGCAAGATAATAATAAAAATAGACAGCGAGACCGACATGCGTATTCCGAGCTTTACCGGGCATGCCATACCCCAAGCCCTTATGATTGCCTTTGTGCAATTTGCCTTGCCTTTGTTCTTGCTAACGTTAACCCCTAAGGCTTTGGCTTTAAAACTGGGTGAAACCTTTCCTGATTTTTCCATTCCTTCTGCTTTTGTCGATTATGGCCAGCGCTTATCGGAGCAGCGTGGCAAGCCCGTCATGTTATTGGTGCTGGAGCGCTGCGATGCCTGCGACAGCAAACTGCGCGATTTTACCGCTTTGGCGCAATCTTACGCCCAGCAAGATTTAGTCACTTGGGTATTGTGGTCGCAGCAAAAAGACGATCAACCGCCCAGAATCAGTGTGCCCGTATTGAATGTTTCCCATCCTTGGCAGCAAGGCTGGAAAACGCCTGCATCTTTACCTGCGCTGTATCTGATCAATCCCGACGGCACGCTTGAGCAACAATTCTTTGGCTCCATTCGCACGCTGCACAATTATTCCCAATCTTACCTTTCTACTTGGATGCAGAGCTTGCTACGTCCTCAAGGTCAATAACATGAAATTATCTTACTTCTTACTGCCATTACTGCTGCATGCAACCTGCGCTTGGTCGGACGATGCCAAGGTCAACAAAGAAGTTTCCGAGGTTAAAAAAGCGGTGCTGGAGCTTAATCAAGAGCTTTATCAGCTGGAAAAGGATTTGCTTAGCCCTGCAACAACTCAGGTGGCTTTTTATTTGTCCTTAGCCAACGGCAAATACTTTGAGCCGCTCGCCTTGGATATCAAAGCAGGGGATTTACCCGCCATTCGCCATATTTATACCGAAAGACAAATTCAGGCTTTGCGCATGGGGGCGGTGCAACCTATCGCCAGCGATAACTTAGGCCCTGGTAAACACAGTGTTGAAGTCACGCTAAGAGGCAAAGACGGCCAAGGCCAAGAGCAAACATTAAGCCTGCGCTCCGAGGTGGAGAAATCCGCCGCACCGCTCATGCTTGAGGTGGTCGTGCGCGACGACAGCAACAGCAAACAATCTACGGCATCCTTGCGAGTTTGGTAGTTCATGAACATCAAGGTTTTGCTTTGTATTTTGGCTTTTTGCATTACGGCGGCAACGCAGGCGCAAGAGGCTCTACTCCCCAAGGTTGCCCAAGACACACAGGCTGAGATGGGGGGCTTGTGGCTGGGCGTTTTTAACTACTATTACCTTACCGAAGACTATCAGTCGGCGCTGAATGTCTTGGCTCAGCAACGAGAACAAAACAGTTCGACCACACTGGATGTGCTGCAAGCCATGCCGGGCAAGCGGGTGTTTGTGATGGGCGGCATGGGCGAGCTGGGCGAGCAAAGTCGTGACCTGCACGCCGAGGTGGGCGCCTACGCGCAAGGGCG
>JAYRHO010000248.1:0-4111 GCA_041907245.1 Saccharospirillaceae bacterium | reverse complement strand
TTTTTAACGTCATCCAAAGTGGCTAAACGAATTACCTGCTCGCTCATACACTCCCCTAACAAAGTGAAAATTTTAGGTCTATAGTGAGCCTAGTTTTTATAAAATCAAACTCTCTTTTTAGGAAGCTCATGAAACCCTTACTCGTCCTAGTGGATCAGCTCTCCGACTGGGCTCCTTACTACCCCTCCAATCAAGTTCTTGCCATCGAAGATTATTTGCGCGACTACGCCGCCACCAAAGGCTACGTGATCAACCTCTGCCGAGATTACAGCTATTTAGGCACGGGTTATTACGGCTCGCTCTTGGCCGAGGCGCGCGGCGGGCATGTGTTTCCCTCGGTGCGTGCCATCACCGAACTCAATAACTTTGAAACAGGCCATCCGCTGTCTTTACGGCACGGCAGGCATTTGGACACGCTCTATAAACGCACCACGCCCGCAGGCGGTGACGTGCATTTTCGCATTTATTTCGGCCAAACCAGCGACCCTGAGCTGGCTTCGGTGGCCAGACGTATTTTCGAGACCTACGGCTTCCCCGTACTGGATGTGGCACTGACCCGTCTGCACGCCAACCTGTGGGCCATCAGCGCGCTAAAATCCTTGCATTTAGAAGAGCTGGACGACGACGCCGAAACCGAATTTGCCAATGCACTGGATGTTTTTAGCCATAAAATTTGGCACAGCCGACGCTCGGTTAAAAATTACAAATACGATTTAGCTATTTTATATAACCCCGAAGAAAAACTGCCGCCCTCAAACAAAGGCGCACTGAAAAACTTTGAAAAAGCGGGCAAAGAAATTGGCCTTAATGTGGAGTTTATTACTCACAAAGAAGCCTCACGCATCGGTGAATTTGATGCGCTTTTTATTCGTGAAACCACCAACGTCGATCATCACACTTACCGTATCGCTCAGGCCGCCGAAAACCAAGGTTTACTGGTCATCGACAGCCCCGCCGATATTATGCGCTGCTCCAATAAAGTGTATTTGCATGAACGCTTACAACTGCATCATGTCAATACGCCCAAAACTCTGTTGTTTATCGGCCACCAGCCCTTTGATATGGATGCGGCCATTAAAGAATTGGGGCTGCCTATTATTGTCAAAGTCCCAGATGGCTCGTTTTCTATCGGTGTGGAAAAAGCCAAAAATAAAGCCGAACTGCAAGAGTGCATCTCACGCCTAAATGAACATTCGGCGATTTTATTATTGCAAGAATACATGCCTACCGAGTTCGATTGGCGCGTGGGCTTTTTAAATAATCAACCGCTTTACGCTTGCCGTTATCACATGGCTAAAAATCATTGGCAAATTTATAACCACTCCGCCAACAGCAACAAAGAAGGTGCATCCGATGCCCTAGGCGTGGATAAAATCCCCAAACAAGTTTTAAAAACCGCACAAAAAGCCGCCAAAGCTATGGGTGAAGGTTTTTACGGTGTGGATTTAAAACAACACGGCGAGCGCGTGGTGGTGATTGAGGTAAACGACAACCCCAACGTCGATGTCGGCATTGAAGATCAGCACGCAGGCTTTCTGCTCTATCAACAAATCATGAGCATTATTTTGCGCTTATTGGATGAAATGAACGGCAGATAAAAACACATCGAGCTTGCGCCAACATGGCGGCAAGCTCGATTGAACCTTTAGCCGCGAGCAATGACGTTGCTAGGCACGGGGCTGGCCCATAAATCGTATTCGTCGGCGTGCTCGACATCCACCGCTAAAATATCGCCAGGCGCGCAATCGAAGAAATCATTTAGATACACCATGCCGTCGATGCCAGGCGCATCACCCACTGTGCGTGCGACCGCGCCTTCCTCGTCAATTTCATCGACAATCACTTGAATGCGCGTGCCGATTTTTTGCTGCATTTTTTTGGCGCTGATTTCTTGCTGTTTCTCCATAAAGCGTGCGTAGCGTTCTTCTTTCACTTCTTCAGGCACATGATCGGGCAGATCATTGGCTTGCGCACCTTCGACAGGGCTGTATTTAAAGCAACCCACACGATCAAGCTGCGCTTCTTCCAGCCAATTTAACAACTCGTCAAATTCGGCTTCGGTTTCACCTGGGAAGCCGACGATAAAGGTCGAACGAATGGTTAAGTCGGGCACTTGTGCGCGCCATTTTTTAATACGCTCCAAGGTATTTTCTGCATGCGCGGGGCGCTTCATCGCTTTTAAAATGCGCGCATTGGCGTGTTGGAACGGAATATCCAAATAAGGCAGGATTTTTCCTTGCGCCATTAAAGGAATAATGTCGTCCACATTGGGGTATGGGTACACATAATGCAAACGCACCCACACACCCATATCGCCCAGCTCATTACACAAATCATAAAGATTGGATTTAATGGTTTTGCCTTGCCAGCTGTCTTCGCGGTATTTTAAATCCACGCCATAGGCGGAGGTGTCTTGCGAAATAATCAGCAACTCTTTGGTGCCTGCGGCCACCAATTTGCGCGCTTCTTCTAAAATTGCGCTGGCGGGGCGGCTAACATGCTTGCCACGCATACTGGGAATAATGCAGAAAGTGCAAGTGTGGTTGCAGCCTTCGGAAATTTTTACATAAGAATAATGGCGCGGAGTGAGCTTCACGCCCTGCGCAGGCACGAGGTCAATGTAGGGGTTATGGTCTTTTTTCGGCGGCACATACTGGTGCACCGCACCCATGACTTCTTCGTATTGCTGTGGGCCTGTTACCGCTAAAATGCCTGGGTTTAATTCTTTGATGGTGTCGGCGTCTTTGCCCTTGCCCATGCAGCCCGTGACAATCACCTTGCCATTTTCCACCATGGCTTCACGAATGGCGTCCAAGGATTCTTGTTTGGCAGCGTCGATAAAGCCACAGGTGTTGACCACTACTAGGTCTGCATTGTCGTAGCTATTGACCACCTCGTAACCGTCGATTTGCAGCTGGGTAAGGATTTTCTCAGAATCCACCAAGGCCTTGGGGCAACCCAAGGAAACAAAACCGACTTTACCGTTAAACTCTGACATACCGCCCTCACTTGCAGGCATTACTAAAATTGGGCGCGAATTGTACTGGTAGCCTTATGCTTGTGCCAGAGCTTTATTGTAGCTAGAAAGGTATACTCCACCCCTGATATGTTATTTTCCGTGATCCGTATTGACCATGCGCCTTGACAAATTCCTTGCAGACACCACCGAATTTACCCGAACTCTAGCAGGCAAAGCTATTCGCCAAAAGCGTGTTTTCGTCAATGGTGAGCTGGCCAGTTCTGGGGCACAAAAAGTCTCTGAGCAAGACCATATCAGCCTGGATGGTGAAGTCTTAAAATTGCAAACAGGCTTTCGTTATTTCTTATTAAACAAGCCACAAGGTTACGTCTGCGCCAACAGCGACAGCTTGCACCCTTTGGTGTTTGATTTATTAAAAAATGAAAATAACAAAAAAGAGCTGCACACAGTGGGGCGCTTGGATATCGACACCACTGGGCTACTGCTGATTACCGACGACGGGCAGTTTTCGCACAAGCTGACGTCCCCCAAGCATAAAGTTGAAAAAACGTATCGTGCTACCTTGGCCGAACCGTTGCGTGCAGATGCCGAAAGCTTGTTGGCACAAGGCCTTTTATTGGACGATGAAGACAAGCCCACACTGCCCGCACAATTAATTCGTCTAAGCGCTACCGAGGTAAAAATTATTATTTGTGAAGGTCGCTACCATCAGGTAAAACGCATGTTTGCAGCCTTAGGTAACGCGGTAGTAAAACTGCACCGCGAGCAATTTGGCGCACTGAATTTAAATGAGTTGAATTTAATAGAAGGGCAATACCGCGCGCTCACTCCCGACGAATTAGCACTTTTAATGCGATCTTAATTCTTGCATTAATTTATTCTGTATGATGGTGTCAACCAATAAAAAAGTGGCTTTCGCCCCTTTTTAAAACGTCATTATTTAAACACCGTTATTTTAAACGCCTTTCACCTTAGGCAAACGCGCTAGCGCAGCGTCGATTTCGGCCTGAGGGTACTCGTAGTTTTCCAGCTTGCCGCTGAAATACTTATCGTAAGAAGCCATATCAAAATGGCCATGCCCAGACAGGTTAAAGAACAGCGTTTTGGCTTCGCCCGACTCTTTGCAGCGCA
>JAYRHO010000247.1:0-2312 GCA_041907245.1 Saccharospirillaceae bacterium | reverse complement strand
TGGTTCGGCTGGTTCGGCTTTAACGGTGCCTCCGTGCTGAAGCTCGGTGACATCACCAGCGCTCATACTATGGCGGTGGTCTTTCTGAACACCAACGCTGCGGCCGCAGGCGGCTTGTTGGCGGCCATGCTGGTGAGCTACATCCTGTTCCGCAAAGCCGACCTCACCATGATTTTAAACGGTGCGTTAGCAGGTTTGGTGGCTATTACCGCAAGCCCCGATACGCCTAGCCCTATGCTGGCTACCGCTATCGGTGCCGTGGCAGGTGGCTTAGTCATCTTCGCCGTCCTGGGTATGGATAAGCTGAAACTCGACGACCCAGTAGGTGCGATCGCGGTACATGGTGTGTCTGGTTTGCTTGGCTTGTTGGCAACGCCTCTGAGTGCAAGCAACACCACTTTCCTAGGCCAATTGGGCGGCGCCGCCACCATCTTTGTCTGGACTTTCGTCACTAGCTTAATCGTTTGGGCCATCATCAAAGCCCTCTTCGGCCTGCGTGTCAGCGCAGAAGAAGAGTACAAAGGCGCAGACATCAGCGAATGTGGCCTCGAAGCCTACCCAGAGTTCACCAAGAACTAAGCTGGCTGGGCGTTGGGCGTTGGGCGTTGGGCGTTGGGTGCATGTGTAGAGGCGGCCATTGGCCGCCATGTGGAGCTCACGAGGAGTTGTTATGAGCAAGGTAAAATTAGTTGTTATCGGCAACGGCATGGTCGGCCATCACTTCTTAGAGCAAGTAGCGGCAAGTTCTCGCGCTCAAGAGTTTGAGGTCACAGTAGTCGGTGAGGAGCGCCACAGCGCCTACGACCGTGTGCATCTATCCGAGTATTTCCAAGGAAAAAGCGCCGCCGCCCTTACTTTGGGCACGGCTGAGCAATACGAGGCCTGGGGTTTTAAGGTAAAGCTGGGCGTGAAAGCTACGCAAATTCACCGCGATACTCAGCAAGTCAGCCTAGCCGATGGCAGTAGCCTGAGTTATGACTGGCTGGTGCTGGCAACCGGCTCTTTTCCCTTTGTTCCTCCTGTTGAAGGCCATGACCGCGAAGGTTGTTTTACCTATCGCACTTTTGATGATTTGGACGCCATTCGTGCTGCCGCGAAAGGGGCGAGCACCGGCGTAGTCGTAGGTGGTGGCTTGCTCGGCCTGGAAGCCGCCAACGCCCTACGTCAATTAAACCTAGACACCGCTGTGGTGGAGTTCGCGCCACGGCTGATGCCCGCCCAAGTAGACCAAGAAGGCGGCGAGCTGTTGGGTAGCATGATTGCTGCGCTCGGTGTGCAAGTGCTCACTGGGCGTGCCACCGACCGTATTGAAGATGGCATTAGCGCCAGACACTGCATGGTGTTTAAAGACGGCAAAAAACACGAAACCGATTTGATTGTGTTCTCGGCGGGTATTCGCCCGCGAGATGAACTGGCGCGCGCGGCTGGCCTTGAAATGGGCGAGCGCGGTGGCGTGGCCATTGATAACTACTGCCGCACCAGCGACCCACGCATTTTGGCCATCGGGGAAGTGGCGGCTTGGCATAACTGCTGTTTTGGCCTAGTCGCTCCTGGCTATCAAATGGCTAAGGTGGCGCTGTCCACCCTGACCGCAGGCGAGCTGGCCTTTACTGGCGCGGACATGAGTACCAAGCTCAAGCTGATGGGCGTGGATGTGGGCGCTATTGGCGACACGCAAGGCACGCAAACGGCGGGCGCGAAAGTGTACCGCTACCTCGACCAAGTACACCGTTATTACCGTAAGCTGGTGGTTACCGCCGACGGGCAAAAACTGCTGGGCGCGATTTTAGTGGGCGATAACAGCTATTACGACCCACTGCTACAGTATTACCGCAACCGCTTAGACCTGCCCGCCGAGCCACAAAGCCTGATTGTCAAAACCTCAGGCGATGCGCCAGTGCTGGGCTTGGATGCACTGCCCGACACCGCCACCATTTGCTCCTGCCACAATGTCAGCAAGGGCGACATCATCTGCTGCATGAAAGCAGGCAAAACCAGCCTAGAAGACGTGATTGGCGAAACGCGCGCCACCACGGGGTGCGGCGGCTGTGCAGCGCAGGTCAAAGACCTAGTACAAAAACAACAAGCCGCGATGGGCATGGAAGTCAGCCATGCCTTGTGCGCGCACTTTAAGCACAGCCGCCAAGAGCTGGAGCACATTATTCGCGTGGAAGGCGTGCGCAGCTTCAATACCTTGTTGGAAAAACACGGCCAAGGCTTGGGCTGCGATATCTGTAAACCGACTGTGGCCAATATTCTGGCCTCCGTTTGGAACGACTATGCCTTAAGCGATGAACTGGTGAGCTTGCAAG
>JAYRHO010000246.1:0-4303 GCA_041907245.1 Saccharospirillaceae bacterium | reverse complement strand
GGGTGCGGTGAGCGTGCCCGATACCCTGGAGCAGCGTTTGGCGGCTTGCTCAGCCTGCCACGGTGAGCGCGGTATGGGTGATGCTAGCCGCCCAGAGATTCCGCGTTTGGCGGGTAAGCCTGCGGGCTATTTGTATAAGCAAATGCACAGCATTAAATCGCAGCAGGGGCAGAATCAGGCGATGGAATATGTGATGCGCCAGCTAAGCCCCAGCTACATGCACAAAATTGCGCAGTATTACGAGCAGCAGGTGATTCCTTATCAGGCTTCAAAGCTACCCGCCGACATTACCCCCGCCATGTTGGTGCGTGGTAAAGAGCTGGTGGAAAAAGGCGATGAGGCGCGCGGCGTGCCCGCATGCATGGACTGCCACGGCCAAGCCTTAACAGGCGTAAAACCGATGATTCCTGGGCTTTTAAACCAGCCTTATGCCTATTTATCCACGCAGCTGTCTTTATGGCGCAACAACGCGCGCTCGGTGGAAAGCACGCACTGCATGTGGGTGGTGGCCAAGCGCATGAAAAATAGCGATGTGCCAGCGGTGTCGGCTTATTTGGCCAGCTTGCCTTTGCCAGAACAGGTGCAACCTATTGAACTCAGTGCATTGCCCAATCAATTACCTGGCTGGTGTGTGTTAGAGGACGGAGAGGGCAAATAATGATGAAACGCTGGAGCTTATTACTGATTTTTTGTGGCTTGAGCACGCTGGCTTGGGCGGACGAAGACTTAGTGAAAAAGGGTGAGTATTTGGCGCGCATGGGCGACTGTGCGTCTTGCCATACGGTTAACGAGAGCAAGCCTTTTGCAGGTGGCAACGCCATCCCGACGCCTTTTGGCGTGCTCTATTCCACCAACCTTACTCCTGATGAAACGGGTATCGGTGGTTGGCGTTTTGAGGATTTTTATCGTGCTTTGCATTTGGGTAAAAATCGCCAAGGCCAGCCTTATTACCCTGCTTTTCCTTACACCTCTTTTACCAAGGTCACGCAGGACGATGCCAAGGCGATTTTTGCGTATTTGCAGGCGCAAAAGCCCATCAAACAGCCAAATAAAAACCCCAAAATGGATTTCCCTTTCAGTGAGCGCGTACTGCTAAACGGCTGGCGCTGGCTGTATTTTAGCGAGCAAGAATTTCAGCCCGACCCCAAGCAAAGCGCACAGTGGAATCGCGGTGCGTATTTGGTTGAGGGCTTGGGGCATTGCAACGAATGCCACAGCACGCGCAATGCTTTGGGTGCGGTAAAGCGCAGTGGCTGGCTTGCAGGTGGGCACATTCCCATGCAGGGCTGGTACGCGCCGAGCCTTAGTATGAAAGACGGCGGTGGCTTGGCGGGCTGGACGCGCGCCGAGGTGAAGCAGCTGTTGAAAACGGGCTTTTCGGCCAAGGGCAGTGTAATTGGGCCGATGGCCGATGTGGTGCGCAACAGCACGCAATATATGAATGACGAGGATTTAGAGGCCGTGGCTTTGTACCTTGAAAGCTTGCCTGCCGCGCCCGTCGAGCCTGTACATGAACAGCCCAAAGCAGCGGACTACGCTCAGGGCAAGGCCATTTATGAAGATCACTGCCAAGATTGCCACGGCCAGCAAGGTGACGGTGTAGCGGGCATCTACCCAAGCCTTGTGCACAACCAAACGGTTGTTGGGCTAGATGGCGTCAATGCCATGCGCTCGGTGCTTTTGGGTGGTTTTCCGCCTGCCACTCAAGGCCATCCTGAGCCTTACTCCATGCCGCCTTTTGCCAAGCAGCTCAGCAATGCCGACATAGCCGCCGTGGTGAATTACATTCGTCAAAGCTGGGGCAATAACGCCAGTGCGGTACAGGCTGAAGCGGTGAATCAGATGCGCAGCAAGACGCTGCGCTAGCAATAAAAAAGCGGGCTAGGCCCGCTTTTTTATTAGAGGCTATTGGCGGCGGCGACGACCGCCTCAACCGTGATGCCAAACTCTTTATAGAGCGCAGCGGCAGGAGCGGATTCACCAAAGGTTTCCATACCGATGATTTTGCCGTTTAGGCCAACGAACTTGTACCAGTAATCCTTGTGCAAGGCTTCCACGGCAACGCGCTTGGTCACGGCGGCAGGCAGTACCTGCTCGATGTAAGCGGCGCTTTGTTTGCAGAATACTTCGGCGCAAGGCATGGACACCACGCGCACTTTCTTGCCACTAAGCTGCTCGGCGGCGGCGGTGGCCAGCTCCACTTCCGAACCCGTAGCAATCAGGATGACCTCAGGCGTGCCTTGGCAGTCGCGCAGGATGTAGCCGCCTTTGGCGATGTTGGCGACTTGCTCGGCGCTGCGGTCTTGGTGCTTGAGGTTTTGACGCGAGAAGATCAGCGCGCTGGGGCCGCTGGTGCGCTCAATGGCCGCTTTCCAAGCGGTGGCGCTTTCGACCGTGTCGCAAGGACGCCAGGTTTCAAGGTTCGGGGTGTTGCGCAGGCTTGCCACTTGCTCGACGGGCTGGTGGGTCGGGCCGTCTTCGCCTAGGCCGATGGAGTCGTGGGTGTACACGAAAATGCTGCGCTGCTTCATCAGTGCCGCCATGCGCACGGCATTGCGCGCGTATTCCATAAACATCAGGAAGGTTGCGCCGTAGGGCACAAAGCCTTTGTGCAGGGCAATGCCGTTCATAATGGCGCTCATACCAAACTCACGCACGCCGTAGAACAGGTAGTTGCCGCTGGCGTCGAGGCTGCTTACGCCTTTTGCGCCTTTCCACAGGGTTAGGTTGGAGCCTGCGAGGTCGGCGGAGCCGCCTAAAAACTCAGGCAGCAAGGGGCCAAAGGCGTTGAGGGTGTTTTGTGAGGCTTTGCGAGAGGCAACGTTTTCGCCCTTGGCTTGGCAGTCGTTAATGTAGGCTTGCGCTTTGGCGCTGAAGTCGGCGGGCAGTTCGCCTGCCATGCGGCGTTTAAACTCGGCAGCCAGCTCGGGGTAGGCTTGCTCGTAAGCTGCAAAGCGGCTGTTCCACGCGGCTTCTGCGGCTTGGCCTTTGGCGGTGGCATCCCAGCCTGCACGAACGTCGGCAGGAATTTCAAAGGGTGCGTGTGGCCAGTTTAAGGCTTTGCGGGTCAGCTCGATTTCTTCCGCGCCTAAAGGTGCGCCGTGGCAGCTTTCGGTGCCTTGTTTGTTGGGCGAGCCAAAGCCGATGGTGGTTTTGCAGCAAATCAAGGTGGGCTGATCGGGGTTGGCTTTGGCGGTTTCAATCGCTTGCAGAATTTCAACGGGTTCGTGGCCGTTTACTTTGCGGATGACTTGCCAGCCGTAAGACTCAAAACGTGCAGGGGTGTCGTCGGTGAACCAGCCGTGTACTTCGCCGTCGATGGAAATGCCGTTGTCGTCGTAGAAGGCGACCAGTTTGCCCAAGCCCAAGGTGCCCGCCAAAGAGCAAGCCTCGTGGCTGATGCCTTCCATCATGCAGCCGTCGCCTAAAAAGACGTAGGTGAAGTGGTCAACGATATTGTGGCCGTCGCGGTTGAACTGCGCCGCCAGCACTTTTTCGGCAATGGCCATGCCCACGCCGTTGGCAATGCCTTGGCCTAAGGGGCCTGTGGTGGTTTCGATGCCAGGGGCGTAGCCGTATTCGGGGTGGCCTGGGGTTTTAGAGTGCAACTGACGGAAGTTTTTTAAGTCTTCGATGCTTAGGTCGTAGCCTGATAAATGCAGCAAGCTGTAAATCAGCATTGAGCCGTGGCCGTTGGAGAGAATAAAGCGGTCGCGGTTTGCCCAGTTGGGGTTTTTGGGGTTGTGCTGCAAGAAGTCGTTCCAGAGTACTTCGGCGATGTCGGCCATGCCCATGGGAGCGCCTGGGTGGCCTGAGTTGGCTTTTTGTACGGCATCCATACTCAGAGCGCGAATGGCGTTGGCCAGTTGGGTACGAGTAGTCATGAAAGACTCCTAAAAAACAGGGAAAAAAATAGGCCGCCATTGTCACTCAAAGGGGCGAGGGCTTCAATGGGGTTGGGGGTTGCTCGTAGAACTGCCGATAGGCATCGAACATGGGTGCGATAATATCAAGGTCAGCCGGTGTTGCGATTCGGGTGTTCTGGCCAACTTAAAGTAGACACTTTTGTCTCTCATTGAAGTGTCCATTTGAATTAGACCAATTTGCTTAGTTTATGCGCCTAAGCTCGCCGATAAATTCAGGCTGTACGTCTTTAAGTGGCATGCCATCGGGCAGAATTAAATCGGGGCGCAATTCCAATAAAGGCTCGACGACGAAGCTGCGGTTTTTTAATTCGTAGTGCGGTACGGTGATCCGTTCGCTGTTTAGCTGTAGGTCGTCGTAAAGAAGAATGTCGAGGTCG
>JAYRHO010000245.1:0-3168 GCA_041907245.1 Saccharospirillaceae bacterium | reverse complement strand
TAACCAAGCCAGAGCCTGGCACCACCATGGCTTGCTTGATGGTTTTGGCCACTTTACGGCCTTTAATCACGCTGGCCGCTAAGCGCAAATCTTCAATGCGTGAGTTGGTGCAAGAGCCAATAAAGACACGGTCTAATTGAATATCGCTTAGACTTTGACCGGGCGTTAAGCCCATATATTCATAAGCACGAGCCCAGCCAGCGCGCTGCACGTCGTTTTTGGCATCGACCAAAGTCGGCACAGTGGCGCCCACAGGGATCACCATTTCAGGCGAGGTGCCCCAAGAAATTTGCGGCTGAATGTCTTCAGCACGAATTTCCACAACTTTATCGAATTTGGCATCGGCATCGGACACCAAGTCACGCCATGCGGCTACGGCCTTGTCCCACATCTCGCCTTTAGGCGCCATTGGACGGCCTTTAAAGTACGCTTCAGTTTTTTCATCGAATGCGACTAAGCCCACGCGCGCACCCGCTTCAATCGCCATGTTGCACATGGTCATACGCGCTTCCATGCTCAAGGAGCGAATGGCGCTGCCTGCAAACTCGATGGCTGTGCCATTGCCACCTGCAGTACCGATCACACCGATGATGTGCAAAATCACGTCCTTGCCTGTGACGCCCTTACCCAAGGTGCCTTCGACTTTAATCAGCTGATTTTTTAATTTGCGTTGCAGCAAGCACTGAGTCGCCAGCACATGCTCCACCTCTGACGTGCCTATGCCTTGCGCCATGGCCGCAAACGCTCCGTGGGTAGCGGTGTGCGAATCGCCACAGACCACGGTCATACCAGGCAAAGTCGCGCCCTGCTCTGGGCCGACCACATGCACTATGCCTTGGCGAATATCGGCCATTTTAAATTCGGTAATACCGTACTCGTCGCAGTTGTCGTCCAAGGTTTTCACCTGAATGCGCGACACAGGATCTTGAATGCCTGCGATACCCAGCTTGCGCTCGGCGGCATCGGTAGAGACGTTGTGGTCTGGGGTGGCGACGTTGGCACTGATGCGCCAAGGCTTACGACCATGAATACGCAGCCCTTCAAAGGCTTGTGGCGAGGTGACTTCGTGCAGCAACTGGCGGTCGATGTAAATCAACGCTGTACCGTCTTCCTGTACTTTCACCAAATGCTGGTCCCACAATTTATCGTATAAGGTTTTACCCGCCATGACTCTCTCTCATTAGTGGTTGAAATAGTTACTACTTAGCTATTGCGCCCATCATACCTTTCGTGATAAACAACTCAAACTCATAATTTTCTGGTAAAACATTCCCAAAAGGAATACTAATGGACACCCAAGCTCTAAAAGCCTTCTTAGCGGCAGCGCAGCAGCAGTCATTTTCGCTTGCAGGCGAGCAGCTGCATCTGACGCAATCGGCGATCAGCAAACGCATCCAAAATCTCGAAGAGCAGCTGGGCACCAGCCTGTTTGATCGCCACAACCGCACTATCAGCCTAACCGAAGCAGGCGAGCGCCTGTTGCCTAAAGCACGAGCCATTTTGGATCTGGTCGCCGATACCGAGCTTGAAGTGCGAAGCCATAAAGAAGTCGCAGGCAAACTGTCTTTGGCCACCAGTCACCATATTGGCCTGCATCGTTTACCGCCGATTTTGCGTGAATTTACCGCGCGCCACCCTAAAGCCGTGTTGGATTTAAACTTTATGGGCTCGGAGCGCGCTTATCAGGCAGTCAGCCAGCGTAAAGTCGAGCTGGCGCTGTCTACGCTCGATAGTCTTGCTCTCACCGATCACGACGAGCTGCACACTCAGGTTTTATGGCAAGACGAGATGATCTGCGTCTGTAGCCCAAGCCATCCCTTGGCGCGGCTTAGCTCGCCAAGCCTTGCCGATTTAGCGCAAAGCCCCTCTATTTTGCCCGAGGTCGATACCATCACCTTTAAAATGATTGAGCGTATTTTTACGCAGCAGGGTTTAAGCCTAAACGCCCCCATGCCCACCAACTATTTAGAAACCATCAAAATGATGGTGTCGGTCGGCATGGGCTGGAGCATGCTGCCGCACACCATGCTCGATGACAGCCTGCATCTTTTGCTCTGGCCCGCCGAGCCGCTTACCCGCCCACTAGGGCTTATCCAGCTAAAAACCCGCACCCTAAGCAACGCCGCCAAGGCTTTTATGCAAATACTTGACGATATTCGCTGACTCTTTGACATAAGCCGCTACAGGCCGCTTAATAGTTCACTAAAATTAAACAAGAAGTTTGAAATCCATCCTAGCCACAGAAGGAATCTCCTATGCAGTACATCAACAACATTCTCGTCGTACTCGACAAAGGACAAAACGAACAGCCTGCTCTAAATCGTGCTTTGTGGTTAGCTCGTTCCGTTAAAGCCACAGTCACCCTGCTGGCCAACACTTGGGACGCTTACGGTGCAGAAAACGCCACCTTGGACGAAGACACTCGCCACCAGCTGAAATCGGGGCTATTGAGCCGCGACAAACAATGGCTGCAAAGCTTTGTGAAAGACGTGACCGACGTCAAAATTGAATACGACGTGCATTGGCATAAACATTTGTACGAAGCGGTGATGCACGCCGCCGAAGAAGACAAGTTCGATATGGTCATCAAAAGCACCAAGCCGCACCGTTTGATGGATCGTATTTTTACGCACGAAGACTGGAACCTGCTGCGTCACTGCCCTATTCCTGTGCTTTTGGTAAAGGGTGCTCAAGCTTGGCAACACAATCGTATTCTGGCTTGCATCGACGCCACCTCGCCCGACGACGGCCACCAGCTGATTAACGACAACATTCTCACCTTTGCCGAACAGCTCAGCGACCATTTCGACACCGACCTGCATCTGGTCAACGCCTACCCTATGGTGAATGTGGCTTTTGCCATGGTTCCTGAAGTGACCGCTCCCGATGATCTACACAGTTACATCGAGCAGCAACACCGCGATGCCTGTGCCAAATGGGCGCGCAAGTACAACGTCAACCCAGAACAAATGCACGTCCAAGAGGGCGACCCTGAAAACGTCGTCTCCGAGATGGCAAAATCCCTAGAGGCCGATTTGGTCGTAATTGGCAGCGTCGGTCGCACTGGCATCTCCAGCGTGCTTATTGGTAACACCGCCGAGCTTTTAATGGATAAGGTCGCTTGCGATGTGCTAGTGATCAAACCCGAACAAGGCGTTAAGGACGTCG
>JAYRHO010000244.1:0-10677 GCA_041907245.1 Saccharospirillaceae bacterium | reverse complement strand
TGCCGTATTCGGTGAAGGCCGCTTGAGCGAGGTTGATTTCTTCGCCCTTGGCAGGCGCAATCACTTGGTTGATAGGCAAAGCGTATTTTTGCGCAAATTCAAAGTCGCGCTGGTCGTGGGCGGGTACGGCCATCACGGCGCCTGTGCCGTATTCCATTAAGACAAAGTTCGCCACCCACACAGGGACGGTTTTACCTGTTAAAGGGTGAACGGCATTTAAGCCAAGCGCCATGCCTTTTTTCTCGGCGGTGGCGAGGTCGGCTTCGGCCGTGCCCGATTTTTTACATTCTTCAATAAAGGCGGCCAAGGCGGGGTTGTTGGCAGCGGCGGCGGTGGCCAGAGGGTGGCCTGCAGCTACAGCCACATAGCTCACGCCCAACAAGGTGTCGGGGCGAGTGGTGTACACCTCCAGCTCATCGCTGCGGTTTTCTAAGCCAAAACGCAGCTGCACTCCGCGTGATTTGCCGATCCAGTTGCGCTGCATGGCTTTGACTTGTTCTGGCCAGCCTTCGAGCTGGTCTAAATCGTTGAGCAGTTCTTCGGCGTAAGCGGTGATTTTAATAAACCACTGCGGAATTTCTTTGCGCACCACAGGGCCATCGCAGCGCCAGCAGCAGCCTTCGATGACTTGCTCGTTGGCCAGTACGGTTTGGTCATTGGGGCACCAGTTCACCGCCGCCACTTTTTTATAGGCCAAGCCTTTTTCAATCAAGGTGGTAAAAAACCATTGTTCCCAGCGGTAGTACTCGGGGTCGCAGGTGGCGATTTCGCGCTCCCAATCGTAGCCAAAGCCCAAAGACTTCAGCTGGCCTTTCATGTAGGCGATGTTTTCTTTTGTCCACTTGGCGGGCGCGGTTTTGTGTTTGATGGCAGCGTTTTCAGCGGGTAGGCCAAAAGCGTCCCAACCCATAGGTTGCAGCACGTTTTTGCCTTGCATGCGCTGGTAGCGGGAAATCACGTCACCGATGCTGTAGTTACGCACATGCCCCATGTGCAGTCGGCCGCTGGGGTAGGGGAACATGGATAGGCAGTAAAACTTCTCTTTGTTGCTGTCGACTACGGCGCGGAAAACTTGGGCGTTATCCCAGCGTTTTTGAATGGATGGCTCAATTTCATGGGGGTTGTAGGTATCTTGCATCATGGCCGTCTTAATGGGAGCGAGTGAAAAGCGGGCAGTTTACCGCAATGGGCAGGCGTCTAACAGGGTGTCGTGTGGATTGATGCAGGTCAGGGCAAGCTGTCTTTTATTCGGTTATTTTTCGCCACAGTCTCGATTGGCTCAGAATAAAGTCGTAGTTTTGCCTGCACAAAAAAGCGATGGCTGTTTGCCAGTAACACTAAACCCATGCCGCACAGCGGCGCAGTTTTGGGAAGGAAATGATGAAAAGGTGGTTGATCTGTGTCTGTATGTTGTTAGGCTCGGCGGTGCAAGCGGATACCGATATCAAGCCGATGCTGGATAAGCTGGCCGCTATTGAAAAAGACCCCATAGCCTTACAAAAAACGCTGGAGCAAGGGCGAGAGCGGGCGTCTTTGTGTGTGCACTGCCACGGTGAGGACGGCAACAGTAAGCGCACTTACATTCCCAATTTAGCCAGCCAAAATGCCGAGTATCTGTTTTTGCAGTTTGAGCATTTTGCCAATGGCCGTCGTAGCGATTACGTCATGAGTAAGCTGGCCGCAGGCCTAAACAGCGATGATCGTATTGCGGTGGCGCTGTACTTTTCGCATCAGACCGTGCGCGCCCGCGAGCAGCCAGTGGCATCCAGTGCGGCGGGTGAAAAAACCTATCAAAGCGTGTGCATTGTTTGTCATGGGCGTGAGGGCGTGGGCAGTGCGCAGTATCCTTATATTGCAGGCCAGCCTTATGAGTTTTTGCATAAATCCTTGCAACGCTTTCATAATAACGAGCCTGAACGGCGCAACTCGCCCATGTCGGGCGTCATTAAAAATATGACCAGCAAAGAATTGCAGGACGTTGCGGCTTTTATTGCCAATATGCCTGCGCGTTCGCCCGCTTTGGTGGATGCTCGTTAGCCAGTCTTGGGCGCTAGACTGAGGTGCTATGTTTCTATTTGTCAGTAAAGGTTTGGCGGGGCTGGCGCGCTATTGCGCCGAGCCTGTGCGTGCGGTTTACGAAATGCCACAACGTATCTTGGCCGACGGTGCTGTGGCTTATCCTATGGATGAGGAAACGCTGGTGGTGCAGCTGCTGGAGGCGCGCAACCTAGGCGCTAAAGAGATACAGCTGTGCTTGTGGCATACGAAAGCCAGCCCCGAGCATGGGTTACAGGTCAAACGCTGTGCGGCCGCACTGGGGCTGGGCGTTAAGGAGCTGGATTTGGGGGCGGCGCTTAGGCAGGTGGAGTGTGCGTTGCCTGTGTGTTTGGAGCGTTTTCATCGGCTGGAAACCGCTGAGGATTACCAATGGCGTGCGTTAGCAACAGTCAAAGCCAAAAATCTTGTTTCGGATCTTTCTGCCTTAGGGCGCGCTTATCTTATGCGTGCTGACGGTCGGGTTACTGAGGTGCTGAGTTTATCCTCACTGGAGCTGGACGCAGGAGACAGGTTGGGGCTAGAGCTGCATCGAAAATAAACCCGACTTTCCTTGTCAGGCATTTGGCAGGCTGTGCTAGAATGCGCGCCAGTTTTTAACCTCTAATGCTAAGCGCGGAGACTGTCATGGACATCATGCAAGCCATCAAAGATCAAATCGAACAAAACTCTGTGATTCTGTACATGAAAGGCTCGCCCGATCAGCCTATGTGCGGCTTTTCTGCGCGCGCGGTGCAAGCGGTGATGGAATGCAATCAGCGTTTTGCTTATGTGGACATCTTGTCCAACCCTGAAATTCGTCAAAATCTGCCCATCTATGCCAACTGGCCTACCTTTCCACAGCTGTGGGTAAAAGGGGAGCTGGTCGGCGGCTGCGATATCGTCACTGAAATGCACGCTAAGGGTGAATTGAAACCCCTGCTGGAACAAGCGAACGCTTAACCCTATTTTTGCCGCAGTTTGCGGCGCGCAGGTTAGTTCCTGCGTGCCGCCTGCTTGGGGCGTTAAATCATGCTGCGCAAAACGTAGTGCAAGATGCCTTGGTTTTGGTAGTAGAGGATTTCCGCTTCGGTATCGAGGCGCGACTTCGCTCTGATTTCTTGCGTGCCGTTTTTGCCCTTAAAAATCACCCTCAGCTCTTGCCCAGGTGTGAGCTTGCCGCCCAGATCAGGCACATCCACCGTTTCTTCACCGGTTAATCCCAGCGTTTTGCGTGTCACGCCTTCGGGAAATTGCAGCGGCAAGACGCCCATGCCTGCTAAGTTGGAGCGATGGATGCGCTCGAAACTTTCGGCCAATACCACTTTAATACCCTGCAAAATCGTGCCCTTGGCCGCCCAGTCGCGGCTAGAGCCTGTGCCGTACTCTTTGCCTGCAATCACTACCGCAGGAATGCGGTCGTGGACGTAGCGCATGGCCACGCCGTAAATGGGCAGCACTTCGCCGTCGGGCCAGTGACGGCTGACGCCGCCTTCTACTTCTGGGGTGATTTCATTGCGAATACGGATATTGGCAAAAGTGCCACGCATCATCACTTCGTGGTTGCCACGGCGCGAGCCGTAGGAGTTGAAGTCCTTCACCGCCACGCCATGACCTTGCAGATAATGCCCAGCAGAGCTGCTGGGTTTGATGCTGCTGGCGGGGGAAATGTGGTCGGTGGTGATGGAGTCGCCAAAGAGCGCCAAGATGCGCGCGTTGTGAATGGCTTGCACTTTAGGTGGTACTTTATTTAAACCGTCGAAGAAGGGCGCTTTGCGAATGTAGGTGGAGCTGTCCTCCCATGAGTAGGTTTGGGCATCGGCAACGGGCAGGGCTTGCCAAGCTTTATCACCCGTAAAGACATTGGCGTACTCTTTGCGGAAGCTCTCGGTGGTGACGCTGACCATGGCGGCTTGGATTTCGGCGCTGCTAGGCCAAATGTCTTTCAGATAGACCGCGCCATGTTTGCCTTGGCCTATGGGCTCGCGGCTGATGTCGATGTTCATGCTGCCTGCCAGCGCATAGGCCACCACTAAGGGGGGCGAGGCCAGCCAGTTGGTGCGGCTGTTGGGGTGGATGCGACCTTCAAAGTTGCGATTGCCCGACAACACCGAGGCCACGATAAGATCGCCTGTGCTGATGGCTTGGTCGATTTCGGCCTCCAGCGGGCCTGAGTTGCCGATGCAGGTGGTGCAGCCATAGCCCACTAGGTTAAAGCCGAGCTGGTCGAGGTAGTGCTGCAAGCCTGTGGCGTTGAGGTAATCCGTGACCACCTTGGAGCCTGGGGCGAGCGAGGTTTTAACCCAAGGCTTGCGGCCAAGGCCGTGCTCTAGGGCTTTTTTCGCCAGCAGCCCCGCCGCCAGCATAACGCTGGGGTTGGAGGTGTTGGTGCAGCTGGTGATGGCGGCAATGACGACATCCCCTTGATGCAAACGGAACGGCTGCCCATGCAGGCTGACGTCTTGGCCGTCTTTTGGGCTTTTGCCTTGCTCAGTCAGTAGTTTGTTCATGGTGCTTTGCACTTGCGTTAGGGCGACGCGGTCTTGGGGGCGTTTGGGGCCTGCAAGGCTGGGTTCAACTTGGGCTAAATCCAGCTCCAGCACTTTGCTGTAGTGCGCTTCTTTGCCCGCTTCGTGCCATAAACCCTGAGCTTTGCAGTAGCTTTCGACCAAAGCGATAGTGGCTTCATCTCGGCCTGTTAAACGTAGGTATTCGATGGTGCGCTCATCGACGGGGAAAAAGCCGCAGGTCGCACCGTATTCAGGCGACATATTGCCCAAGGTGGCGCGGTCGGCAACGGCCAGGTCTTTTAAGCCTTCGCCAAAGTATTCGACAAACTTGCCCACCACTTTTTCTTTACGCAACAGCTCGGTCACGGTCAGCACAAGGTCGGTGGCGGTCACGCCTTCTTTGAGCTTGCCTTTGAATTTCATGCCAATGACTTCAGGAATCAGCATGGATAAAGGCTGGCCGAGCATACCCGCTTCGGCTTCGATGCCACCGACGCCCCAGCCCAGCACACCTAAGCCGTTGACCATGGTGGTGTGGCTGTCGGTACCAACTAGGGTGTCAGGGTAAGCCCAGGTGCGCTGCTGTTCATCCTCGCTGTGCCACACAGTTTTGGCCAAATACTCTAGGTTCACTTGGTGGCAAATACCTGTGCCAGGCGGTACCACGCGGAAGTTTTTAAAGGCTTTTTGCCCCCAACGCAAAAACTGGTAACGCTCACGGTTGCGCTGATATTCCAGCTCGACGTTCTGAGAAAAGGCCAAGGGCGTGCCGAAATTATCGACCATGACTGAGTGGTCTATGACCAAATCGACGGGCACCAGAGGGTTGACTTTGGCGGGGTTGCCCCCTGAGGCGACCACGGCATCGCGCATGGTGGCTAAATCCACCACCGCAGGCACACCGGTGAAATCTTGCATTAAAACGCGCGCGGGGCGAAAACCGATCTCGTGGTCGAAGCTGCGCTTTTCTTCCCAGCGCGCCAGTGCTTCGATGTCCGCTTTTTGGGTGTGCAGGCCGTCTTCGCTGCGCAGTAAATTCTCCAGCAACACCTTCAGGCTAAAAGGCAAGCGTTGGATTTGCGGGAAGTGTTTGGCCAGTTTGCTAAGGGAATAGTAGTGGTAGGTTTGTGTGCCGACTTGCAGAGTTTGGGTACATTGATAGCTGTCTTTGCTTTGGCTCATGGCTAAGCGCTCCTGTGAAGCTTTCCAATATTGCCGCTGACAAATAGGGCTCAGCGGCTCCGTATACGTCTTAGTAGGTATTGGAATACTACGCCTTCACGTTCAGATAACAACCACACAAAATGTGCCGCTTCTTGTGCTTTTGGGGGCTAAACAGCCTGTCACATCGGTGGCAAGCTGTTGCAGGCTTTCGCGCGGCAGAATTATTTGCGCCAGTAATTGTTGGCGGCGGCGACGGTTTGGAAGTTGATGGCAATCACCTGCGAGGCCGCCGTTAGGCTATCGGCCGAGTTGGCGTAGTCGGGGCGCAGCTTGTGCAGCACTTCGACGTCGGGCTGGGTGTATTTCACGCCACGGCGGCTTAGGGTAATCGCCAGCTCAAAGCCTTGTTGTGGGGTGTCGGTAATCAAACTGGTTAACCATGCATCGGCCATTGTTCATTCCTCATCAAAGATTGTTGTTGTCTCTGGGTTGTATAACCACCAAGGCAAGCTACTTCATTTCCACTGTTTTTCCAATTTCGTTTTTGACACGGGTATTTGAGCCAGGGCCGCGCTTTTGGCCTAGGGGCTTTTTTAGGCCAATTACCGTTGCTGTTAGTGTCTGCTAACAGCATGTGAATGAGCACTAACTTAAAGTAAAGTATGAGCTTCCATCGCTAACATGGTGTTGCATCATTCTTTTCATTTTTTCTTGCCGATGAAATCAAGCAGCCCGCAGCGGCTTTGTTTTTCCAAGTAAGTGACCGTTTACAAAAAACCTTCGTTCGCCTGCGCGCGCTCTTGCAAAAAGCCCTCTGAGTTTCTATAGTGTTGCATCGTGGAGAAAAGTGGGTATTTGTGGAGGATGGCGGTTTTAAATCCCTCGATTTCGCACAATGATCCCCGAAAAAATCAACAAGCGGGAAGACTATGTTTCGCGGCTTACATTCACTCAACCTAGATACCAAAGGGCGGTTGGCAATTCCGGCGAAGTATCGTGATGCCTTGGCTGAGCTTTGTGCTGGGCGTTTGGTGGTGACTGTGACCGTGGATGACCCTTGTCTTTCCGTTTATCCCATTGGTGAGTGGGAGGCGATTGAGGCCAAGCTCAACGCCTTGCCCAGTTTGAATAAAGACGTGCGCCGTATTCAGCGCTTGCTGATTGGTTATGCCACGGATTTAGAAATGGACAGCAGTGGTCGTATTTTGCTGCCGCCTTCTTTGCGAGAGCGCGCCAAATTGGACAAAGAGGTGGTGCTGATGGGGCAGGGCAAAAAGCTGGAGCTGTGGAATAAAGCCGACTGGGATGCCGAAGACGACGCTTATCGCGCTGGCGAAGTTGGCCAAAGCCTGCCTGCGGATTTGCTGGAGTTGGCGCTATGAGTTTGGCGCAGCTGGCGCACACCACGGTGCTGCTTAATGAAACCGTGGATGGCTGTTTGAATGACCCCAAAGGCATTTATGTTGATGGCACCTTTGGTCGCGGCGGCCACAGCCGTTTGCTGTTAAGCAAGCTTTTGCCAGAAGGGCGCTTGATTGGTTTTGATAAAGACCCGCAGGCGATAGCGGCAGGGCGGCAGCTGGCACAGGAAGATTCGCGTTTTTCGATCGTGCAAGCGGGCTTTGCGCAGATGTCGGTCGAGCTTGCGCGCCTGGGCATTGAAAAAGTGCATGGTATTTTGCTGGATTTGGGGGTGTCTTCCCCGCAGCTCGATGACAGCGAACGCGGCTTCAGCTTTATGCAAGACGGCCCGCTGGATATGCGTATGAACCCCGATGTGGGCCAAAGCGCCAGCGATTGGGTGATGACTACGTCTGAAAGCGACATAGCTTGGGTGTTAAAAGAATACGGTGAAGAACGCTTTGCCAAGCGCATGGCACGAGCCTTGGTGCAAGCGCGCAGTGAAGCGCCCATTACGCGCACTTTGCAGCTGGCCAAGATTATCAAAGAAGCCAACCCTGCCTGGGAAAAACACAAACACCCTGCGACGCGCGCCTTTCAGGCCATCCGTATTGCGGTCAACAACGAGCTGGGTGAGCTGGAGCAAGTGCTGGAAAGCAGTGTCGATTTGCTTGTGCCGCAAGGGCGCTTGGCGGTTATCAGCTTTCACTCTTTAGAAGATCGTTTGGTGAAGCGTTTTATCCGCGCTCAGGAAAATGGCCGTGAATTGCCCCGCAATATTCCTGTTACCGATGACATGCTCGGCCGCACCCTGAAAAAAATCGGCAAGGCCATTATGCCAACGGAAGCCGAAACTGAGGCAAACCCTCGCGCACGCAGCGCGGTGCTACGCATTGCGGAGCGTTTGGCATGAAATGGAAAGTCGCGCTGCTTTTGGCTTTAGTGCTGTCGGCTTTATGGCAAATCAGTGTTTCCCATGAGCATCGCCAGTTGTTGCAGCGCTGGCAGCAGCAGGACGCCCTGCGCAATAGCTTGCAACGGGAATACAGCATGCTGTTGCTGGAGCGCAGTACTTTGGCCGCGCACAACCGCATCGATCGGTTGGCACGCCAAGAATTAAACATGACCGAACCTAAAAACATGCAGGTTTTGACACGATGACAACAAAGGCCTCGACCGAATTAAAAGGCATTGAGCGCTGGCGCTTTGGGCTAGTGCTGGGTGTTTTTTTAGCGCTGGTGGCGGTCGTGGTGGCTTGGCTTATCAAGTTGCATGTGGTGCAACAGTCTTTTTTGGTCGAACAGGGTGAAAAACGCACGGTGCGCACCGAAGTTCAAGCGGCCATGCGCGGCATGATTACCGACCGCTTCGGCAAGCCTTTGGCGGTGAGTTCGCCCGTGGTGGATATGTGGCTAAACCCTCAAGAAGTGGCGCTGGAATCCGTACCCGAAGTGGCCAAGATGCTAAATTTGCCTGTGCGTGAGCTGGGCTTAAAAACGTCCAAGGCCGCGCGCGATGGTAAGACCTTTTTGTATTTGAAGCGCCAAGTCGAACCGAGCGTGGCTCAGGCGTTATTGCAAAAGCGCATTCCTGGTGTGTATGGCGAGGAAGGCTTTCGTCGATTTTACCCCGCCGCTGAAGTCACTGCGCACACGGTAGGCATAGTCAATATCGACGGTCGCGGCCAAGAAGGCTTAGAGCTGGCTTACGAGGATTACCTGCGTGGTACCTCAGGCTCACGCCAAGTGGTGAAGGACTTGTACGGCAACGTCATCAAACAGCTGCAAGTAAAAGAAGTGGCCAAAGCAGGCGGCAATCTGACCCTGACCTTGGATTTGCGCTTGCAGTATGTGGCTTACCGCGAGCTTAAGGCAGCGGTGACTCAACATCAGGCAGCCTCAGGCAGTGCCGTGCTGCTCGATGCCAAAACCGGAGAAATTTTGGCGCTGGTTAGCCAGCCCTCGTACAACCCCAATAATCGCGCCACCCTAAAACCCGAAGCCATGCGCAATCGTGCTGTCGCGGATTTGATCGAGCCAGGTTCGACCATCAAACCCTTTACCGTGGCGGCGGCACTGCAAACGGGCAAATACAGCCCAAGCACGCAAATCAATACATCACCCGGTTACATTCGCGTAAAAAGCAAAACCGTACGCGACCATCGTGATTACGGTGTGTTGGATTTAACAGGCATCATCACCAAATCCAGCAACGTCGGTGTGATTAAACTGGCGCACGATATGGGCGCACGCCAGCTGTGGCAATCCTTTACAGGCGCGGGCATTGGCCAGCCCAGCGTGCTGGGTTTTCCAGGTGAAGCCATCAGTCAAATGCCCTATCCCGAACAAATGGACTCCTTGCGTTTAGCCACTGTGGCCTTCGGCTATGGCCTGTCCATGTCGCCTTTGGGCTTGGCTTACGCCTACACCAACTTCACCGAAGAAGGCTGCCGCAAGCCTGTCACCTTGGTGCAGGACATGACACAGGGCAAATGCGAAGAAGGCATTTCAGCCCCTATCGCCAAACAAATGCTGCGCATGATGGAAACCGTAACCACCAAAGAAGGTACGGGTAGCCGCGCACGCGTACCCGGTTATCGCTCAGGTGGTAAAACCGGTACGGCGCACCGTGTCGGGCGCAGAGGCTACGAAGAAGACTCTTACACCTCCCTTTATGCGGGGATTGCGCCCATTTCCAATCCTGATTTGGTGCTGGTGGTGGTGATCGACGATCCCAAAGGTAAGGAATATTACGGTGGCGAGGTCGCTGCCCCCGTATTTTCGCGCATCATGGAACAAGCTTTGCGCTTGCGCCAAGTTGCACCCGATGACGGCAGTATTCAGCCCTTACAGGTTGCAGGAGGCCTGCAATGAAACTTAGTGAGTTGGTGCAAAACCTGTTCTTTTTACCACCTGAATGGGATCGCGAATTTAATGATATTGCCAGCGACAGCCGCGATTTAAATCCGGGCGATGTGTTTTTAGCCTTGCCCGGTTTGCATGCGCATGGCGAAGAGTTTATTCAAAAAGCCATTGCCGCAGGTGCGGTCGCCATACTGGCGGCAGGCGAGCAAAACTTTCGCTGTGAACATAACGAAAAAGGGCAAAGCGTTCCTGTTTTTTATGCACCTGAAATAGCGACACAGTGGCGCGAATTATTACTGCGTCGTTACCCATTAGATATGACGCTTTTTGCGGTAACAGGCACCAATGGTAAAAGCTCGGTTACTCAATATATCGCTCAGCTTTATGAATTGTGCGGCACAGCTTGCGCGGTATTGGGCACTTTGGGCAACGGTCGCGTGCAGGATTTAAAACCCACGCGCAATACCACGCCCGATTTCACTGTGATTGTGCGTGAGTTGCATCATTTGCACACAGAAAAAGTGAACCATGCTGCACTTGAAGTGTCTTCACACGGCTTGCAACAAGAGCGTGTAAAAGGTCTGAAATTTAAAGCGGCCATTTTTACCAATTTAAGCCAAGACCATTTGGATTATCACCACAGTATGGCGGACTATTTTGCTGCCAAAAAACGCTTATTTAGCGAATACGAAGTGCCCTTGGCC
>JAYRHO010000243.1:0-4785 GCA_041907245.1 Saccharospirillaceae bacterium | reverse complement strand
GCACCCGCGTCTAGCGGCGGTGATGACCAGCAGCAAAGTGCTGCGTTTTCCCATTGGCAGCCCCCTGCCCGACCCTTACGACGGCTTGCTGGCCAGCGCCCCAGGTGAAGTGCTGCCCATACACGATTGCATGGGCATTCGCCTTAATTTAAATAACGAAGCTTGGGGGGCTCTGACACTCGACTCACTCACCCCAGGGGCTTTTGAAAACGATCGCATGAACGAGCTGGAGCGTTTGCGCCCGCTGCTTGAAACCGCCATCCGCCTGATTAACCTCGAAGAAGACGTGCGCGGCTTGCACCAAACGCGCCTAACCACCTCCGTAGGCCCCGCCTTAGAGAGCGAGCAAGAAATCATCGGCCAAAGCGATGCCATTACGCACTTGCGCAAAGAACTGAAAATGGTGGCCGATTCCGACTTACCCGTTTTGCTATTGGGAGAAACGGGCGTAGGCAAAGAGATTTTTGCCAACTTTCTGCACCGCCACAGCGCGCGCGCCGACAAGCCGCTGCTGTACATTAACTGTGCCGCCTTGCCTGAACATTTGGCCGAAAGCGAGCTGTTTGGCCATGTACAAGGGGCTTTTTCAGGCGCACACGAAGACCGCATTGGCCGCATCGAAGGGGCGCACCAAGGCACGTTGTTTTTAGATGAAATTGGCGTTTTGCCTCTGGCTGCGCAAGCCAAGCTGTTGCGCGTGCTGCAAAAAGGCGAAGTACTCCCGTTTGGCAGCGACACCTGCCGCCCCGTCGATGTGCGCATCATTGCCGCCACCAATCGCAACCTCAAAGAACAAGTAACCGAAGGTGCGTTTCGTGCCGATCTTTACCACCGCTTATCGGTGTACCCCATTCCCATTCCGCCGCTGCGTGAGCGTGGCAAAGACATAGTGCTGCTGGCTGGGCATTTTTTAGAGCTAAACCGTGCGCGTTTGGGGTTGCGTAGCCTGCGCTTATCGCCCGATGCCGAGGCCGCCCTCTTGGCCTACTCCTGGCCTGGCAACGTGCGCGAGCTGGAGCACGCCATCAGCCGCGCCGCCATTAAAGCCATCAGCGCAGGGGCGCAAAAGCACGACATCGTCACGCTGGAAAGCCCCATGCTGGATTTGCGCTTAACAGGTAGCAACAGCAAAGAGAAAAATCACCCTGATACGCTGGAGCAAGTCGAAGGCATGAGTATGAAAGAAGCGGTAAAAGTCTTTCAGAAAGCGGTGCTCATCAAGGAGCTAAAGAAACAGGACGGCAGCTGGAGCGCCGCCGCCCGCGAACTGGGGCTAGACCCCAGCAATCTGCACAAACTCGCGCAGAAGCTTGGGGTCAAGTAGCTTAGGCCTTGCCTTCGCTTTGCTGGTTGACCATCCACACCGCTGCTTCCACGCGCGAGCGCAGGCCGAGTTTTTTCAGCAGGTGCTTCACATGCACTTTGACGGTACCGTCGGAAATATCCAGTTCACGCGCAATCACCTTGTTGCTCATGCCCTTGGCGATGCAGTGCAGAATCTCGACCTCACGGCCAGTTAGAGAATCCAATTCCGAGGCAGGGCGCACCGTAGGACGACGAATGGCCGCCGCCAAAACCTGAGTCACCGCTTCGCTTAATACCATCTTGCCCGTTAAGGATTGTTTGATTTGTTCAAGCAGCAGATCGGGGTCGGTGTCTTTGAGTAAATAGCCATCCGCACCTTGGCTGATGGCGGCTAATACGTCTTCATCGGCATCGGATACCGTCAGCATAATAATGCGGGAAGTCACGCCGTTATCGCGCAGCTTAGACAGCGTTTCTAAGCCGTCCATGCCCTGCATGTTCAAGTCGAGAATGATAAGGTCGGGATCTTCGCGGTCGGCAATGTCGATGGCCTCGGCACCGCTGCTCGCTTCTGCGATAACTTCCAGTTCGTTATCAAAGGACAACAACTGCTTTAACCCCTTACGCAGCAAAGGATGGTCATCGACCAGCAGTATTGTGGATTTCTTTTCGTCCATAGCTTATCACCAGTAATAAATTCGCAGGCCATACTAAAGCGCGCAAGGTTATTGTCAATTAAGGCCCTATTTCTAAGCGCAAAATTCGGCGTAAATTCACCTACCCTTGATGGGGTAAAATCCGCTTTTGGCCAAACTTTGCTCATATAATGCCCAGAACGCATTCAAACGAGAGCAATAAGATGGCCGTAACCGCCCCTGCATTGGTAATACTTGGCAACAACGACAGCGCATATCGCCTGCTGCAAAAGCTGCAACGCCTCCTGCCAAAAACCCAGCTTTATATGCCCGAGGGCCAAGCGCGGCACTATTGCCCGTCTTCTTGTTTTCCTGAGCTTTTGGCAGGCAGCCTGAGCCTAAAAGAAGCGCTGCTGCCGCTGCCTGCGGGGGTCGTGCCGCTGGCCAACATTGGCGCACAGACACCCGTCATCAACACCCAATGCGACCCGCAGCACATTTCCGTTTTACGCCTGCCTGAAGGTCGTCGTCGTTATTTTTGTTTGTATCAGGGCGAGGACGTTGCCCAAGCGCAGCAAGCACTACAGAGCTACGGCAAATTGGTGGTCTATGGTTCTTCGCTTAAGGCCGTGCTCTATGCCACCGCCTGCGCCCAAGCGGGTATGCAGGTGCATCTGGTGCAAGGCGATAAAGCACTGGTGCATCGCCATTTCGACGAGGCGGCCTCCGAGCTGATTCAAGGCTTGCTGCAAAGCTCAGGCGTAAGCCTCATCAGTAAAAAAGACGCCAAAGCCTTGAAGTGGCCTGCGCTCTTTACCCCCTTTAGCGACAAAAGCTTGGGCGTCGTGCGCGCGCGCGCGCAAATCAAAAACGAGGCTTGGGATGCGCTCAACGCTCAATACCAGCTGCAAGATGGCGGTGATTGGTACGAGCTGCCTGAAATGATGTTTAACCAAATGCTGACCAAGCTCAATCAAGATCAGCCAATCAGCGTGCCTTGGAGCATTCCCAGCCTGCCGCACCGCGTCGAGATTCAAGATTTCGCCGTGCATTACGCAGGCTCTTTGCAGCCTGAGCAGGGCGAGGAATGCCTGACCATGTCCATCCCCGAGCAGGGGGTGTATCGCAAGATTATTTTATCGGGCGATCGCGTTACGGGCTTTTTGCTGGCGGGGGATGTCAGTGGCAGCGAAGCCTTAACCGATATGCTGCTCACCCATCGCAGCGTTCAAGACCTGCGCGATGAGCTGCTGTTTATTGGCCGCTAAACCTCATATCACAAAGTAAGGGTCGCCCTCACCGGCAATGGCGGCGGCTTCTTCTGCGGTAAGCCAGAGTGTGGGGGCTTGCCCGCACAGTTGCGCCAAGCTCGCCAGCGCATGAGCCCAAGTACACTTATTGGCAAAAAGTAACTCAGCGGTATCCAAGGTTGCACCGTGGTTGATGTAGCCCAGCGCGCGCGTGCGCTGCGGGCCTAAATCGAGCTTACGGCAGCTTGCCAACACCAATTCAGGGCGGCAATGCACCACAAACAGGCGATAACGCACTCGGGCAGGAAAAAGCGCCTCCACCACCGAATCCTCCGCAAGAACCTCCGTTTCCCAGTGGTCGCGCGCTTCACGAAAGCGCCCAGGCTCAAGCAGGTAAATAAGCGAATGCGCGACGCGTTGCTGGCGCAAGCGATCCGAGGCCTTCAGCAGTTGCGCCAGCTGCACCGCGCCCGTGGCCACCAGCTGCAATTCCGAGCCACAGTGACCACGCACACAGAGCGCACCGTCTTGCACCAGCTGAGTCGCCTGCTGGCGGTTAAAAAACACAGGCTGCACCGAGCGCGGCACCACCAAATTCCAAATCACACCCAAATCGCCATAGCAAGCACGCAAGCACGCCATCGCCGAATTGGCATCCACAGGAAAGACCACGCGCGCCATGTCGCTCATTTTCAGCATCAGGCTTTCGCTTAAACTGGCGTCTTGATGGCTTTGCCCACGCTGGCCGTTTTCCCAAATCAAGGCGGTGGTAATCACAGGAAAGCCCAGCCATTCGGCGGGGTCGCCCGCTTCTTTTTGCTGGCGAGCAAAGACCAAGGTTTGATGCAAAGCGCGCAGCATCTTGATGGCAAACGCCTCGTAAGCCACCACGATATTGATACCCGCTTGGTTGGCCAAACAAGCGCTGACGACGGCCTCCTCGTTGAGCGCGGTAATCACCGCACCGTCTATGGCCTCAACGGTGGCAATTTCAGGCGAGGTCACTCGGTGGCGAAATTGCTCCAGCGTTTGGTTCATACCGTTGGAGCGCAGCTCGTCGGGGTTGCCTACGCGCACGCGCAAGCTCGGGTTCACTTCCGTCACTTCGATAAAATAACGGTCGATGCCATTCATCGGAGATTCGCGTCTGTCGCCCCATTCAGGCTCTGGGCAGGTCACCGCCAGCATGGGCGGCAATTTAGGCCGAGGCTGACTAAGCAAAGCGGCCGCCTGCTGCCAGCGGGCTTGCGGCTGAAACAGGGCTTTCGCACCCTGATGGAAAAACGCCAAAGCCTCTGGGTTAAATTGCGGCTGCGCCCCCAAAGGCAAGTTGTAGGCGGCGTCCGTACCCGCGCCTGGGAAGCCATAGCCTTTGACCGTTTCGGCAATGCAATAAGGCATCACCACGGGGTACTGAGCTTCGCCTTTTTTAATGCGGGCATAAGCGTGTGCCAGCTCCTCTTCCATAAAATACAAGGCGCACAAGAAAGCCGCAGGATCGCGCCCGTCAATGACAAAGGGCGCAAAACCTTGGTTGCGCAAATGATTTAAAAACCAATGAAGCCCGCCTTGCTGTGAAATGGCGGTGCGCTGGT
>JAYRHO010000242.1:0-6998 GCA_041907245.1 Saccharospirillaceae bacterium | reverse complement strand
TCTACACAAGATCACGCTGCTGCAGCTATTGCAATAAAAAATATTCCTGTATTTGCATGGAAAGGCGAAACCGAAGAAGAATTTTGGTGGTGCATCGAGCAAACCATTTTTGCGCAAAAAGACAGCAAAGAGCTGTGGGATGCCAATATGATTTTGGATGACGGCGGCGATCTCACCCAAATTCTGCACGAAAAATACCCGCAAATGCTCAATAACATTCACGGTATTTCCGAAGAAACCACCACGGGCGTACACCGTTTATTAGAAATGATGGAAAAAGGCCAATTAAAAGTGCCTGCTATCAACGTCAATGATGCGGTAACCAAATCGAAAAACGACAACAAATACGGCTGCCGTCATTCCTTAAACGACGCCATTAAACGCGGCACCGACCACTTATTAAGTGGCAAAAAAGCGCTCGTTATTGGTTATGGCGACGTGGGTAAAGGCTCTGCGCAATCACTGCGTCAAGAAGGCATGATTGTGCGCGTTTCTGAAATCGACCCTATCTGCGCCATGCAAGCCTGCATGGACGGTTACGAAGTAGTGTCTCCCTATATCAATGGCGAAAACAAAGGCAATTTAGAGTGCATAGATAAAGTACTTTTAGGTAAAACCGATTTGGTGGTGACCACCACGGGCAATATCAATGTCTGCGATCAATACATGCTGCAAGCGTTAAAATCTTCCGCTGTAGTGTGCAACATCGGCCACTTCGATAATGAAATCGACACTGCCTTTATGCGTAAAAATTGGCAGTGGGAAGAAGTGAAACCCCAAGTTCACAAAGTGTATCGCAACAAAGCCAAAGACGATTATTTGATTTTATTATCCGAAGGCCGTTTGGTGAATTTAGGCAACGCTACTGGCCACCCATCACGCATTATGGACGGCTCTTTTGCCAACCAAGTGCTGGCACAAATGTATTTGTACGAGCGTAAATTCGCCGACCTCAAAGACGAGAAAAAAGCCGAAAATATTTATGTAAAAGTGCTGCCGAAAAAACTTGATGAAGAAGTGGCCAAAGACATGGTTGAAGGTTTTGGTGGCGTGTTAACCAAGCTGACCGATGCGCAAGCCAAATACATCAATGTGAAAGTCGAAGGGCCGTATAAGCCTGAGAGTTATAAGTACTAAGAAGCGTGGCGCTTAGCGCTTGGTGCATGGCGCGTAACTGATTGTAGGGGCGATTTTTAATCGCCCGTTAATATAAAAAGGAGAGACGCTTTGTGCATTTGCGCCCCGCGCTTTGCACCAAGCGCACAGCGTAATATGACTAATCTAAGTTTTGAATTTTTCCCTACTCAAACCGACGCGGGCACTGAAAAACTGCTGGCGGTGCGTGACGAACTCGCCAAATATAACCCTGAGTTTTTTTCGGTGACTTACGGTGCTGGTGGCTCCACTCGTGAGCGCACTTTTACCATTGTGAGTGAAATCCACAAACGCGGTATTGAAGCGGCGCCGCACTTGGCTTGCGTGGGCCATAGCAAAGCCGATATTCGCGAGATTTTGGCGCAGTATAAAGCCCAAGGTATCAAACGCATCGTTGCGCTGCGTGGTGATTTGCCATCAGGTGCGGGCTTAGGCAACAGCGAGTTGCGCCATGCCAGTGATTTAGTGGAATTTATTCGCCAAGAAACAGGCGATTACTTTACCTTAGAAGTCGCGGCTTACCCTGAAATGCACCCACAAGCAGGCAGCTTTGAAAAAGATTTGCAGCACTTTGCCAAAAAAGCCAAAGCCGGTGCAAACACCGCCATTACTCAGTATTTTTTTAACCCAGACAGCTATTTTTATTTTGTCGAACGCGTGCGCGCATTGGGTGTGGATATTCCCATCGTGCCTGGCATTATGCCCATCACCAACTACAGCAAGCTCGCGCGTTTTTCGGATGCCTGCGGCGCAGAAATCCCGCGCTGGATTCGCAAACAACTGGAAGCCTATGGTGACGACATGGACAGCATCACCAAATTTGGTGAAGAAGTTGTTACTCATTTGTGTAAGAAATTGATTGCTGGCGGCGCGCCCAGTATTCACTTCTACACCCTGAACCAAGCCGAACCTAGCCTCGCGGTGTGGCGGAATTTGCAGTAATATCAGACGCTGTAGTCGTCTTGTGTAGCGGAGGTCAATGACCTCCATTTAAAACACCTAGCAGCCCGAACAAATAACGAACCATGATTGAATCCAGTCGTGTGGCTCGGGAATGGGAAGGATTTTGCCTGTGTATGAACAGGATTAGTGTTTTATAAGACTGCCCCAAAGACTACGCGAGAGTTGTTGTTAGAATTATTGGCCAGTAATAAGGCAATGACCAGAGAGCAGCTTGCTGAAACTATAGGTGTTTCTGATAATGCCATCAAACAACATCGGGCCAATCTTCAAAAAGAAGGAATTTTGATTCGTGAAGGCGGCAGAAAAATAGGTTGGTGTCGGGGGGGTAAATGATTAAGCATAAGCTTAACTGATTGCCCTGTAGATATTTGGATTGGATCAGCTTGGCACATGAAGCCAAGGAATCTGTGTAGTTCGGGTTGTTGAAAATATATATAAGCAAGAGAGCGTTGCCCGTGAAAATTTTATTTATACCTGTTTCAAGTAAGAAAGGCATTGGCGAATATATGCGATCGCTTATTTTAGCTGAAGCGATTAAACAAGAATGGCCGGCAGCAGAGATTCATTTTGCACTAAGTAAAGAAGCTCCTTATTCATCTACTTGTCCATATAAAACAATCCTTACTGAGCGATCTCCGACTCATCATGTAAAGGAAATTAATCAATACATTGAAGAATTTAAGCCAGACGTCGTTATTTTTGATGCGTCTGGCCGTTCGATGCAACTAGCTAAAGCTAAGGAAATGGGAGCATTAACTGTCTTTATTGCTCAACATGATAAAAAAATACGTAAAGGAATGAGAATTTCACGTTTGAAGAACACAGATCTATTTTGGATTGCTCAGCCAGAATTTACAGTAAAAAAACTAAGTAAAATTGATACCCTAAAGCTAAATCTTTTAAATAAAGATATTCCGATTTTTCTGGGGTGTTTATTTTCCATGCCTAATGAACAACAAGAAAAAGATATATTGAGTAAATATCAGCTTCAGTCGAAAAACTATATTTTTGTTAGCGCGGGAAGTGGTGGACATTATTTGGCTAATGGTAGTTCTGCTGCGGAAGGGTTTAACCGCGCAGTGCGTTTATTGGAGCTCCCTTATGTTCAGGTATGGGGGGCTAACTATCAGGGTGAAAAACGCTTGCCAGACGGGAGTAATTTGAATTTGTCCAGCATATCAAACATTGAGTTTATCTGTTTGTTAAAGAATTCTAAAGTGGCACTTATTAATGGTGGTGACACATTACTTCAGTGTATCTCGCTAAAAATTCCATTTCTGTCTGTGCCAGTATCCGCAGATCAACCACAGCGTATTCAAAAGGCCTTAAGGAAATCTCCGTGCTTTTTAGCAGCAGAGGCCAAAATCGAGGACATTCAAGCTAAGCTAAAAATACTAGTGGACGATCAAGTCCAACAACAATTAATACTAAAAATGGCTAGTATTGAGGTAAATAACGGCTATTACGAATCAGTTAAATCTCTCAAGAAATTCCACAACACGAGAACTCACTAAACCATCGGTTTTGCCAATGAGTTCGGCTGTTGTACATGCTCGCTGAGCTTGGTATTGCATGGGATTATTAAGTTGATTTTGTACTGCCATTACCAGCCCTTGTGGTGAATCAACATGCAAGGCAACACCCTTGTATGGTTCAATGGTCTTATCCATACGCTTATTAAATCGGTATCTTAACGGGCCGCGATAGCTCCAACGTAGTTGTAAAAAATCCAACCATAGTACGGGTTTATCTAAGGCAGCAAATTCAAATAATGCGGATGACGCTTCGCTCATTAGTAAGTCGGATATATCCATATAAGGCAGCAAAGAAACGGCCTCAGCAGGAGCGATATAAACATTATTGTAGCTTTGCCAGTGTTTTAATAAATCCCGTTGCTTTTGATATTTGGGATTAGACCAAGTGAAGAAATGCGGTTTAATGATAATGTTGCAGTCATTTAATAAGTCAGGCCAGTTTTTAGGCATGCGTTCTATAGAACTGGGGTAAAAAGTGGGGGCGTAGAGAATGGTCTTTTTTGAATCATCTAAACCAATACTGCTTAAACTTAATGCTTGGTAGTTAAAGGACTCTCGATTAAAAAGCGGATCTAATTTGGCAAAGCCTACCTCTTGAAAATTGGCCTCGGGGTAGAGAGCTTGTAGTTGTGTTTGGCGGAAATGACCTTCGGTAAAACGCACATCAAAAAGAGATAGTCCTTTGCTGTAGTAACATGCTTTTACTCCAATGCCGTGATAGAGAAGTGCAGTTTTAGTTTTTTTAGGCAGCAGATTGAAGGCAGAGAAATTGTCATTACCAAAAATAATCCAGTCTGCTTTTTTCTCGGCATAATACGCGCCAAGGTTTTGATGGTGAGCAAATTCATGGGTGATGGTAGGCATTAAAGTAGGAATAAATCTATCTACGAGTTCTGCATTATCATCGCGGCGATGAGTGGCTAGAAAACACTGATGCCCTTTTTCTGAAAGTAATTGAAAAACAGGTTCATATTGTGGCCAGTAGTACAAATTTGCTAAATCAAACCAAACTTGCATGATAATCCTTATATGGCATGAGTGTTGTTAAGGCTGCGTTCTTCGCTACGCATGACTGCCCAGAAAAATACAATAAAGTAAATAAATACCATAACGCCGCTGGTAATGCGTAACATTGCCTGAGTAAAGCAGAAATCGATCATGCAAATTACAGAGATAACACCTGCTGCGGCTAAGGCTCGAACCTTGTCATTAGGTGATCGTAAGCGTTTAAAAAACAAACGCATCGTCACAACGAATAACAGTAAAAGAGAAGCCAACCCAATAATGCCACGTTTGGCTAACTCTTCAACATACTGATTGTGTAGATGATTGAAGGTTAGGATTAAAGGATTGAATTGGAGTTCATCGACCAATTCTTTTTGTCGCTGATAAAAATTTTGCTCGCCCCAACCTAAAATGGGTTTTTCTTTAAACGCTGCATAGCCAGAGCGCCACATTTCAAAGCGTAATCCTGAAGAAGTGCTACTGTTGCCATCAAGGTAATGCATGATGTCATCTTTAGCTTGTAAAACTCGTCCTTGTACATGTGTTTGAGGGATAGCGACTATCGCAATTATGATGGCTAAAATAAGAGTGGCTGTGCTAACCGCCACTTTCTTTGAAAAATGATCAGCAAAAAAGGAATAAAGTGCGAGTAAAACAAAAGGCGAACCTAACCAGCCGCTGCGCGTGCCTGATAATAATGAGGCAATAACGGCAAGAAGTCCTGCCACAAACAGGATGCTAATAGCGATACGGCGGTATTTGAGGGTGTTTGCCCAAAAAATACCCGCAAAGCAGCACATGGCCATCATCATGCTGAGGTTGCCAAAATGAATTTCATTTAAGGAGGATAAACCTTCGGGTTTGACACGAACCATGCCTAAAAATTGTTGGGCGTAAATGGCATAAATTCCAGCACTGATGGCACCTATAACAAGTCCTGTCCACAGCATGGCATGGCTAAGTTGATAGCGCGAAAGGTAATAAATAAACCAACCACCAATGGCAAAACGTACGGCTAAATCCAAGTTGGATAGCGGTTCCTCATGTATTAAGGTATCGAGCAACACGACGAGGAAGTACAAATAAAATGCACCAATCAGCTTTTTATCATCATTGTCTATGGTACTTTTAAATTTTTCGGTAAAGGCAGTCCATGACAATAAAAAAATAAAGAACGGAGCGTAGGAGTGGCCGTAGTTAAAGAGTAGTGAGCAAGCGCCCATTATTAAAATGGCAATGTTGATCAGATTATTTTTGATCTGATAATGCACGGCATCACTCCGGAATTTGTTTTACGATTTCAATAATGGAGGTCGTAGAAATGGAAGGTGTCCGTTCAAAATAATGGACTTGGCAAATATCTTTAAATTCGTCGAATTTCCCTTCCCAATCGTTGCCCATGACCAGCATGTCGGCTTGATGTTTTAGAATATATTCGCGCTTTTGTTCTAATGATTCTTCCAAAAAAACTTCATCGACATAACGTAAGGAACGGATAATTTCCATGCGTTCGAATTCGGAATAAACAGGCTTGCGGCCTTTTTTGCGCTCGTTGAGTGCATCGGATGAAACACCCACGATCAGCGTGTCGCCCATGGCTTTGGCGCGTTGCAAAATACGAATATGGCCATAGTGCAGAATATCAAAGGTGCCAAAAGTAATAATGCGCATTGTTAATCTCGAGTGTTGGAAAGGAGAGGGGAGAGTTGAGAGAGCACTTTCTCCACGGTAATTCTGTGCATAGCGTCTTTAGCTTTCACTCTTGTTCGCCAAGAAACTTGCGCTACGGTTTTGCCTGTTTCAGCCAGCAGCGCTTCATCGTAAACGCTGACAACTTTATCCAAGTCGTTATAGGGGCCGGTGCGCAGCGGCGTTTGGGTGGCATAGAGGCCAATCACGGGCGTGCCTGCCAAGGTGGCCATGTGCGCGGGGCCTGTGTCAGGGGCGATCACTATTTGCGCCTGTTGCAGCAGGGCAAAGAGTTGCACCAAGCTGGTTTTGCCGACCAAATTTAAATCGACATGCGGCGTTAAGGCCATGATTTGTTCGGCAAGTTCCACTTCGTTGGCGGCGGGGCTGCCAATCAGGGCGGTCTTAAAGCCGTTTTGGTGTGCATGGTTCAATATCGCGGCATAACCTGCCGTGGTCCAGTTGCGTTCTGGTTTGCTGGCAGAGGGGCAAAGAATAAACAGCGGACGCTCGTCTTTATATCGCTTGGCCCAGTCTAAATCTTCTTGTGGGGCGCTGACATGCCAAGTCGGTTTGGCAGCGGGCAAGCCTAAAGCCACGGCAAAATCCATAAAGCCTTCGGCTACGTGCATGCCTTGGCCAATGGGCGCT
>JAYRHO010000241.1:0-8401 GCA_041907245.1 Saccharospirillaceae bacterium | reverse complement strand
GTGCATGGCCGCTACGACATGCCTTGCCCACTGCGTAATGCTTGGCAGCTGGCACAAGCTTGGCCTGATGCCACGCTTAACATCATCGAAGCCGCTGGTCACTCCATGAGCGAGCCTGCGATTTTAAGCGCCATGATCGAGGCGCTGGATGGGTTTGCGGGATTACAGAGTGAAATAAAGGGGAAATAAACATGAACTGGCTGTATTTGGCGTTGGCTATTTTTTCCGAAATAGTAGCGACCTCATTTTTAAAACCCGCCGCAGGCTTTACCAAGCTTTGGCCATCGCTGGTGGTGATACTGGGCTACGGGCTGGCGTTTTTCTTTTTATCGCTGACGCTGCGCAGCATTCCTGTCGGTGTTGCTTACGCCATCTGGTCGGGTGTCGGTATCGCGGCCATTACCCTGATTGCTTGGCTGGCCTTTGGCCAAAAGCTCGACCTGCCTGGCTTTTTAGGCATCGGCTTAATAGTGGCGGGCGTGGTGGTGCTGAATGTGTTTTCCAAGGCGGCACATTCGTGAAGGTTGCGGATTGAGCGTTATCTACACCACTGATCTTCACAGGGAATGCCATCGTGATCGCCGTCCATTTTGGTGTTGGGGCAATTTTGAATAAAAAATGTCGCTTCCGCACAGGAGGTCATTTGAGAACAGTGCTGCCGCCCATCGCAGGAAAAACGAGCGGTGGTGGTATTTTCTTTTTTTGAAAAAGGTGCGGCATTTTCTACTTCCGAAAAAGAGACAGATGTTTCTTTAGATACAAAATTGGGCAGATAAAAGGATGGAAAAGAGTTTATAAAATAGCGTGAAGCGGTAAAAATAATGGTGGCAATTAAAACAAAGCCAAGGACGCCATCAAAAGACCGGTGTCGTTTTTTTCGAGCATATATTCTTGCTGGTTTAGATTCTTCTGCTTGGATTTTTTTGCTAGATAAGGGGCGAAAGACATCAACGGCTTTTTCTTTGCCTTTGCTATCTATCACAATATGAAACCAAAAAATCTCATCTAATACTGGGCGATTTTCACCCTGAGCTATTTCTGATATATGAACGAAAACTTCTTTGCCGTCGTCAGTTTTAATAAAACCAAAACCGCGGCTATCATTCCATTTGATTAAAGTTCCTTTTTGTTTCATCGCAAGACCAATACAATTTTAAAGTTGGGTATTTTACCTAATTTCTTATAAATATCGAGGCCTAGGGCCTCGCTATTTGATGTTCTAAAAATAACTGGCTGGCGCGTAAAGTGATGTCCGATTCAAAAGCTGGTTCGTAACGGGTATCGAGCACATAAGCACGACAGCGTAATAAAATCGCGAGGCGGCCGTCATTGAGTGTTACTTCTTTAAAACTGTACGAACGCGGTTCTTTTAAATAGGCGTAGCGGCTGGTTACTACCACTTCCTCCAATAACGCTTTGGCTTTATTTAAATCGGCACTGACGGCAAGATGAAATTCAATAGTGACGTTCATCTGCGCGGTACCTGCGTTCATGGAAATAACCGCATCGGTAATAAAACGCGAGTTGGGAATGGTAACTACGCTGTGTGCAGGCGTAAGAATACGCACAGTACGCAGGCCAATAGATAAAACTTCGCCATAAATATTGCCATAGGTGACGCGGTCGCCAACCTGAAAAGGGCGATCAAACAGCAGCAATAAACCGCCAACCAATGAAGCCGCAATGTCTTTTAAGGCAAAGCCCATGGCTACCGCAATCGAGCCTGCGGCGGCAATAAGAAACTCTTTGGGTGGATTAAAAACACCCACCACCAAAGCCACGCTGCCAAAGATATAAATACCAAAGCCCAACAGGGTGGATATTTGTAAAATTAAAAACCGCCTTGTTGGTAATTTTTGCATCAGGCTGTCACTGCTGCGCACAATCAGATTATTTAAAAACCAAATAATCCAGCCGCCGATAAGCAACAGCAGCAGTGCCGAAAAATTGAATTTCTGTAATATATCCAACACCGCTTGGCTTAAATTTTCATCATTCATGGCTCATGTTCTTCCGTGCTAAATAAGTAATGACGCTGTGATGCCACAGTGCCGTAATGCGGTAGCGGCGCTCGCTGCACTCTAAAAAGCCGATATCAACGGCCGTTTTCAACGCATAACGAATCAGGCTTTCGCTTTGCTTGGTCACAGCAATCAGCTCCTCTACGGAAATGTTTTCATGGATTAAAATGGCACGATAAACAAACAGCAAATCATCGCCCAGGGCAGAAAGATCAGAAGCATCTGGCAAGCTCGGTAAACCCACCCAAACTTCTTTTCCTTGCGTTTTAATGGCGGTAAGCCAGAGGGTTAGGGCGATCCAAGGCACGCCTTTGCAGCTGTCCCAAAGCAAACTAAAAAAACGCTGCTCGGCACTGCGCCCCGTATTTTGTTGCGCACCATAACTATTTAGTAACACTTCATCATAATGCACACGAAAGCCGCTTAAATGCGTACGCGATAAAATTAAAGAGCGAATGTCGTTGTGGCTCCATCTTCTGGCACGAATAACATCACGCATTTGATATTGCCTGCCAAAGACATTACCCAGATAGGCCCAGCTTTGGTCGTTAATCACAAAAACCCAAAAAATATTTTCAAGGCGAAGGTTGGTTAAATCAATTAAGGCTTTCCAAGCATCCAGCCCACCAATTTGCGCAAGGAAAAGGTTTTGGCACTCATCTAAAACCACTACAGTGGGTGGCATTTTGGCATCGGCTTCAGCCAAGGCTTCGATGTTTTGGCTTAAATCCAGCTTGAGTAACGCACCTATTAAGCTGCGCAATTCTTCGGCACGAGTAATTTTATGTGTGATGGTTTTTTTCAGTACACGAAGGTCAGGCTGAACGCTTACGAGCTCTTTTTCAATTTGGCGCAGTACCGTGGTTTTTCCCATGCCTTTTTCACCCGTAAGAACCAGCGTGTTTTCGTTTACGCGATCATTAAGCCAGGCTTCAATGTCTTTTTTAACGACGCGACTTAGGCCTGTGTCGATAACTGGGACGGCGTTTTCTGCGACTTGATCGCTAAACCAATAACGATATTCGGCGGCAATATCCTGCACCTCTGTGCTTTTTTGTTGCTCAAGCTGGTAGCGCGTGCGCAACCAAAACCACCGCGCCGATAAGCGACGATACCAGTCTAAATCTTGCAGCATCGAACTTAGGGCAAGAACAGCAAAATACCCAAGCTGAATCGGCAAGATTATTGGCGCAAGCACATAAAACCATGGCCCATTTAAGCGTGACACCGTGGTAGCAGAAAGCTCTCTGGCAAGGGCTTGTTCGGTGTTTTTAATAAAGCTTTGGCGGCGGTCTTTAAGTAATAGCGACAACCCAATGAAAATAACTGCGGCCGTGATAAAACGAAATAGATAGAGCAATAAGGATGCGCCGATGATTTTATGAAAAATCAACGCAATACCCCAAGGTATGACAATAAGCAGGCTGATTTTTTTAACCTGAGCCTGCATTTGCTTGCTTTGCTCGGTATTTAAGAACGCCCCAGAGCTGGTAGCGATTTTAAAGGTTAGCCATTCTAAGATTTGCGACAGCAGAGCGTAGATTGCCACAATCTGTAAAAAAGGCAGCAGCCATAGCCAGGTATAACGCTGGTAATACAGCAGCAGATCGGCAATCCAAGAAAGGCTAAATAACAATAAAACCCAGGGCAGCAATGCCGCAAAGCGGCTTAGGCTATTGGCCAGTCGCAGCGCCCAGCGGTAGTTTCTAAGGTTTTCTGCTACCCATTCTTGCGCTAGGTAAACTATTTTTTCCGATTTTTTGGTCAAATAAATAAGAGCGGCAATAAATAAAGTTCCAGTTAATACCGAAATAATTAACATCAGCCAGGCCGCGCTTGGCAGATTGTTGTTGTCGCCCGTTAAGTTGATTTTGGTTTCAAGCAGCGTTTGCTGAATGTGCCAAAAGAACAAACGCAGTTCGCGGATAAAAAGCTCAGGAAGCTTCGCTAGGCTGCTCGGTGAAAATAAATCGAGAAGAGCAATGTTCGACCAGATTAAACGATGCAGCTCAATACGTTGATGCGTAAGGGCGATGCGCGCTTTAAAAAGTTCATTTTGTAAGCGAGTTAGGGCAGGAAGTTGGCTATCGGGAATGCTCTCATTGGATATTTGCAAATTTAAATCGAGCGCCATTAAATCGCCGTGACGAGTTAGGCTGCTTACGCTTGGCGGCTCGACAAATAAAAAAGCACTGAATAGCTTATCTGCCTGCTCTTTTATGGCGCTTTTAATTTGCGTGGCCTGTGCGATAACAGCGGGATTTCCCGCTTGTTGCACACTAAAATGCGCAATGCTGTCGTTTAGGTTTTGTTCAATAGTGGCTACGGCAACGAGGCTTACAATGTTTTCATCGGGCAAGGTTAAAAATGCCAACATCAGACGTTGGTTTTCGTTGCTTAAGCGAGCATGAACCAATTGCAATTGCGTTAAGGACGCGCTGAGTTTTTCGCACAAAGGTGTTTCAAAGGTTGGGCGATAGCTTAGGCTTTCGGCCAACTCGCTGCGGCGTTTGCTTAGGTTGGTGCTTTGCAGCTTGCCACCTAATACCAAATTCAGCTCGGTAAGAGTTAAGCTCTCGCCACGATGGAGTGCGCGCAATAGATTTACTTTTTCGGCAAGGGTGGCGGTTTCTTGCTCCAGTTTTTGTTGTAGCTGGGCTTCGTCTTGGCAAATGGCGTTGCTATTGGCGTGGCTGTAACTCGCAAAAAAGCTAAATAGTATCAATAGCCATAGCCTTTCGGGTTTGGAAAATAACAGTGTTGGCATGAGTTCTCCGTGAACGGGTGCGACAAAGTAGCGTAAAAAATTAAACATCAAAGGCTTTTAAAATTGGGCATGGCCCTTTGTTCGTGTGGCAGCATTGCAGGCTGAGTTTGGCAAGGGCGTCGCGTGCTTGTTGCAGCTCCGCAATTTTTATATCCAGAGCTTTTAGACGCGCTTGTGCCATGTCATTGGCGCGCGCGTGGTCGTGGCTGGCATCCAAATGCAGCAGCTCTTTTATTTCATCTAAGGTAAAACCTGCCGCTTGTGCTTTTTTAATAAATTTTAAACGGCGCAGGTCGTCCTCGCTGTAATGGCGCGTGCTGCCTTGGCGCGCAGGCACGGGCAAGAGCATTTTGCGCTGATAAAAACGCACGGTTTCGATACCGACTCCGCCTGCTTGGGCAAATTGACTAATAGTGAACATGGCGCTTGACTCTGTACTTTGGTACGGGGTTTATAGTGCCGTTAAAACAGCGCTCTGGCAATCAAGCCGAGCATAAGGAGGCGATCATGACCAACAAAGTAAAAATTCAGCTGCCCATTTCAGGCATGGCCTGTGCCTCTTGCGTGGCCAAAGCCGAAAAAACGTTAAATCAAATTGAAGGGGTGAATGCCAAGGTGAATTTGGCAGCGGCCAAGGCCGAGGTCGAAGTGCCCGAAGGCTTTGCGGCGCAGCAATTAAAAACAGCTCTGGAAAAATTAAATTACGCCACCTCGGTTGATCGTTTTGAGCTGAGCATTATTGGGATGAGCTGCGCTTCTTGTGTGGCCAAGGTGGAAAAAGCCTTGCAGTCTTTGCCAGGCGTGTTGGAGGCTCGGGTGAACTTGGCCAACGAAAAGGCCTATGTCGAGGCTTTGGCAGGTAATTTATCGGTGGTGGATTTAATTCGGCAGGTCAAGGCCAGCGGTTATCAGGCGCAGGCAAGTAGCAGTAATTTGGCCGATGAAAAAGCGCGTAAACAAAAAGAATTAAAACAACTTAAAAAAGATTTGTGGCTGTCGGCTATTTTGACTATCCCAGTGGTGGTGCTGGGTATGGGCGAGCATTTGGGCTTAGGCCATGAAATCGCGCATCGGCTTGGGCATTTTTACAGTGGTTTGATCCAATTTATTTTTACCAGTGCGGTACTTTTTGGCCCAGGCTGGCGCTTTATCAAAGTGGGTGTGCCTGCTTTGTGGCGCAAAAGTCCAGATATGAATTCCTTGGTGGCTTTAGGCAGCGGTGCGGCCTGGTTTTTTTCGACTCTGGTGGTGTTTGCCAGCGCTATGTTGCCCGAGCAAGCGCGGCATTATTATTTTGAAGCCGCAGCGGTGATTGTCACGCTGATTTTATTTGGGCGTTTATTAGAGGCGCGCGCCAAAGGCCAAACCGGTGAGGCGGTACAAAAATTATTAAGCCTGCAAGAAAAAACCGCGCGTAAATTAGTTGGCGACGAAACAGTGGAAACCGCCATCGAAGCTTTGCAAGTGGGTGATCAAATTATCGTGCGCCCAGGTGAGCGCATTGCCTTGGATGGCGTGGTGGTGGCAGGCAGCTCGTTGGTGGATGAATCCATGCTTACGGGCGAGCCTTTGGCTGTGGCCAAAAAACCTCAGGATAAAGTTACAGGTGGCACGCTCAATAATTCCGGTGCGCTGACCGTGCGCATTACTCATGTCGGCAAAGAAACGCGCCTTGCGCAAATTATTGCGCTGGTCGAGCAAGCGCAGGCGGCTAAATTGTCCATTCAAACTGTGCTGGATCAGGTGACTGGGGTATTTGTCCCTATGGTCATGCTGGCGGCTTTTTTAACCTTTGTTATTTGGTTTATTTTGGGTGGCGAGCAAGCCTTGAGCATGGCGCTGATCAATGCCGTGGCTGTGCTGATTATTGCTTGCCCTTGCGCTATGGGATTGGCAACGCCGACTTCAATTATGGTGGGCACAGGGCGCGCAGCGGAAATGGGTGTGCTTTTTCATAAAGGCGATGCACTACAAACTTTAAATCAATGCCAAATAGTGGCCTTTGATAAAACGGGCACGCTGACGGAAGGCAAACCAACATTGACCGATATTATTGCGCTTTCTGATCGCAGCGAAAAAGAATTGCTCACTTTGGCGGCCAGTGCCGAGCAAGGCTCGGAGCATTCGCTGGCTACGGCGTTGTTGCAAGCGGCTGCGGCGCAAAATATCGCATTATTGCCGCTGGAAGATTTTATTGCGGAAGCAGGCAAAGGCGTGCAGGCGAAAATAAATGGGCAATGGTTGGCGCTCGGTGGCGATGCGCTGCTTAAGGAATTAGGCGGTGCGAATGAAAATATCACAGCGCAAGCACAGGCTTTGGCCGAGCAGGGCAAAACGCGGTTGTTTTTGTTTATTGATCGTAAGCCTGTCGCCATTTTTGCCATCATGGATAAATTGCGAGACAGTGCCGAAAAAACCCTTGCTAAGCTGCATGAACGGGGAATAAAAACTGCGCTGATTTCAGGTGACAACGAGCAAACCGCGCGCGCTATTGCGCGTACTTTAAAGATGGATTTGGTTTTTGGTGGTGTGTTGCCAGAGGGCAAGGTTGAAAAAATTAATGAGCTGCGTCAGCAGTTTGGCACACTGGCTTTTGTGGGCGATGGTATTAACGATGCGCCTGCTTTGGCCAAGGCCGATATTGGTATCGCGATGGGTAGCGGCACCGATATCGCCATGGAAGCGGCGGACGTGGTGCTGATGAATACCCAGTTAACTGCGGTGATAAAAGCCTTGGATGTCAGTGCTGCGACCTTGCGTAATATCAAACAAAACTTATTCTGGGCTTTTGCCTATAACATTGTTTTAATTCCCGTGGCGGCGGGCGCGCTCTATCCTCTTTGGGGCGTGTTGCTCTCACCCATGCTGGCCTCAGCGGCGATGGCGCTGTCCAGTGTTTTTGTGGTGAGCAACGCATTAAGGCTAAAAAAATTAAAGTGATTTTCTACTGGGTGTTTTAGGAGCAAAGGATGATACGAGCTTACTGGTTATTCAATCAGGAACTGCACCAAGGCAGTGAGGAGCTCATTGCAAAATGGCAGGCTCTGGGTGGCTATATTTGGGTGGATGTAGACCAAGAAACGGATGATGCCGAAACGCGAGTTTTAACTCAGCTCGGTTGCAATCACTTTGCCATCAACGACGTACAGCGCCCCAATCATCCGCCTAAGCTTGAGCATTTTGATCAGTACAGCTTTGTGCTCTATCGCCATATTTTAGGGATTAGCGCTGATTTGGAATTGTCCATGCAAAATGTCGGTTTGTTTTTCAACGACAGCATGCTTATCAGTGTGCATGACCTGCCTTTTATTGATACCGACCTGATTGCGCAGCGCGCGCAATTTTTAAGTTTATTGCAAAGCCCGGTTGAATTAATGTGCGCATTGGTGCGTCATTCTGCCATCACGCAGCTGGATATGTTGGCAGGCTTAGAGGAAAGCATTTCGGATATTGAGGAGCGTATGACTCGCCATGGCACGGATTCTTTATTGGAGGAGGTGTTGGGCTATCGTGGTTTTCTACGCAGGCTAAAACGGGTTTTCGATTACCATGAAAAGATCTTTTCTCAGCTGGCAAAAGAGCCGCAATTTTTAGCTAAAAAAAATAAAAATAG
>JAYRHO010000240.1:0-5120 GCA_041907245.1 Saccharospirillaceae bacterium | reverse complement strand
AGCGGGTTGACCTGCCAGTACTCGGGGTAAAGCACACCGTCTGCGGCAATCAGCTGGTCGATATGCTGATTCATCAGCTCAGGCTTTAGATAATTGACCTGCGCAAAATTCAAGGTGCGATAAGGATTAAACGAAATAAGACGCATAGGAATGCACAAAAGAAGAAAGTGCGCATGCTAATACGACGGCTTGCGCACTTCAGCAAGATTTTTTATTTGCCACGAAAAAACTTACTGTAAATACTGCTTGGCGTTTTGTTGCTGCCGTTGCGCCTGAAGCAGCACTTTCTGCTCGCCTTTAAGCTCATCGAGCAGCTGCTGCTCCTCTTGCAGCAAATCCTCTAAAAACAGCTGTTGGTCGTTGGTCAGGTCGATCAAGGCTTTCACCCCCATAAACCATTCCTGCAACAGCGCATTACGCTTGTCGATACGCTCTTCGACGCCTTCTTTGACGCCTTGGCGAATCAAGGTGCGCAGCTCTAAAGACAGCATTTTTACTTGGGCAAACAGTTCAAGATTATTCATATTACGATTAACTCCGCTTTAAGAGCCCCTGCCTGTTTCATGGCTTCTAGGATAGCCATCAAATCGCCCGGGGCGGCACCCACTTCATTGACGGCCTTCACTATGCTGTCCAAGGACACGCCTGGGCCGAACTTAAACATGCGGCTGTCGCCACCGTTATCCACACTGATGGTGCTTTGTGGCACCACCACCGTATTGCCACCTGCCAGCGCATTGGGCTGAGATACGGCTGGGTTTTCCTCTATTTTCACCGTCAAACTGCCGTGAGTAACGGCCACGGGGTCGATACGCACATCCTGCCCCATCACTATGGTTCCTGTGCGTGAGTTAATAATCACTTTGGCACGCTCGCGCCCTGTGCTGATTTCCATGTTCTCGATGATGGACAGGTAGCTGACGCGCTGCGTGGTATCGCGCGGAGCGCTGACGCGAATGGAGGTGGCATCCAAAGCCTCGGCCGTGCCTGCTCCCATCAGACCGTTGATTTTATCGACCATGGCGCGCGCGGTAGTGAAATCAGGCTGATCGAGGTTAAACACGAGGCTGTCACCACGGGCAAAGGTGCTGGGTGCGGCTTGCTCCACGGTCGCGCCATTGGGGATGCGCCCTGCGCTGGGCACGTTGACGGTGACTTTAGAGCCATCGTTGCCCTGCACGCCAAAACCACCGACGACCAAATTGCCTTGTGCCACGGCGTAGACATTGCCATCGGCGCCCTTCATGGCGGTAAAGAGCAGCGCGCCACCGCGCAGGCTCTTGGCGTTGCCCAAAGAAGACACGGTTACGTCAATGCGCTGACCAGGCTTGGCAAAAGGCGGCAGCTCCGCCGTCACCGACACAGCGGCAACGTTTTTCAGCTTAGGATCGACGCCAGGCGGCAAGGTAATGCCGAACTCGGCCATCATGTTGCGAAAGGTCTGAGTGGTAAAAGGTGCTTTATCGCCCGAGCCATCCAAGCCCACCACTAAGCCGTATCCCACCAGCTGGTTGGAGCGCACGCCCGAAATACTGGTTAAATCTTTGATACGCTCGGCTTGGGCGCTGTGCAAAAGCAAGCTCAAGCAAAGAAAGCCAAAACTGCGAAATACTAGGTTCATACGGCCTCCTTAGGCTAGAACGGCCACCAAGGTGAAGTGGTAATGCGGTTAATCCAGCCTTGTTTGGTGGCGTTGTTCAAACTGCCGCGCCCGCCAAAGGAAATGCGCGCATCGGCCACCTTGCTGGACGCCACCGTATTGGTGGGGCTGATGTCTTGCGGGCGAATCAAGCCGCTGATGCGGATATATTCATCACCTTCGCTCAAAGTCAGCCACTTTTCACCGCGAATTTTAAGCACCCCGTTTGGAAGGATATCGGCCACAGTGACGCTTATTTGACCGTTTAAGCTGTTGGAGCGGTCAGCATCGCCTTTGCCGTTGAATTTATTTTTGGCGCTAAAATCCATATCCAAATTCAGCCCAGACAGACTCGGCACTGTGCCTAAAATGCTGGGCACGCCAGTTTTGCTTTCTGTGCTTTTGTTGGATTTGGTTTCCGCCGATTTACTGGACTTGTACGACTCATCAAAGATCACGGTGATGATATCGCCCACGCGCCTGGCCTGCTGGTCGGTATACAACCCGAGGCTGTAGCGCGCTTGAAAGAGCGAGCCATTTTCCACCAAGGGTGGCTGCAAGCCTTGCGCCGAGACAGGGGCGTAGTCGGGATCGTCGGGAAAGACATCCTTTTCCAAAGGCACCGAAGTGCAGCCTGCCAACAACAATCCAAAGGCTAACAATAACGCTTTCATTTAGGCCTCCTTAGGTGTTTTGCACCAAGAATTGCAGCATTTGATCGGCGGTTGAAACCACCTTGGAGTTCATTTCGTAAGCGCGCTGTACCGTGATCATTTTCACCAGCTCTTCCACCACCTCGACGTTGGAGTTTTCCAATGCGCCCTGCTCCACCGTGCCAAAACCGCCTTCGCTGGGGACACCCACTATGGGCGCGCCGCTGGAGACGGTTTCAAAGTACAGATTGCCACCAACCGCCTGTAGGCCTGCGGGGTTGATAAAGTCCACCGTTTCAATCTGCCCTAAGTCCTGCGGCGTCGGGTCGCCAAACATGGTGGCCTGCACTATGCCGTCCTTGCTGATGGTGAGCTGATTGGTCAGCTCAGGGATGGTGATTTGCGGCTCTAAAGGGTAGCCGTTGACGTTCACCACCACGCCCGCGTCGTTGATATGAAAAGTCCCATCGCGGGTGTAGCTCACCGTGCCGTCGGGCATGGTGATTTGAAAAAAGCCTCGGCCATTGATGGCCAAATCCAAGGGTTGATCGGTAATTTGCAGCGAACCTGTGGTAAAAATTTTCTGCGTGCCTGCGGTGCGCACCCCCGTACCCAATTGCAAGCCGCTGGGCAGGCGGGTGTCGGCCGAGCTGTTCGCCCCTGGCTGGCGCTGGATTTGATAGAGCAAGTCTTCAAACACGGCGCGGTCTTTTTTAAAGCCAATGGTGGAGACGTTGGCGAGGTTATTTGAAACGGTGGTGAGGTTTAAATCTTGCGCTTCAAGACCGGTTTTGCTCACCCAAAGTGCTGGCATCATAGTTCAAACTCCTTACTGATTGCTCAGTATCTGCGTGGTGGCGGCGGTGTTCTCATCGACGCGCTTCATCAGTTTTACTTGCATTTCGTATTGGCGATTTAAGGCAATCAGGCTGGTCAGCTCGCTGACGGCGTTCACGTTACTGCCTTCGATAAAGCCGTTGACCAAGGACACATTCGGATCCAGCGGTGCAACAGGAGCATTGGGGTCACGAAAGCGAAACAGGCCGTCTTCGCCTTTTTCTAAATCCTTCACATTGGGGCGCACCAGCTTAAGCTGCACCGGTTCGGCTTCGGCGGCGGGCACTTCGCCCATGGGCTGAATGCTCACTATGCCTGCGCGGCTGACTTCGATTTTTTCAAACTCAGGAATGACCACCGGGCCACCGTCGCCCATCAGCTGCAAGCCTTGGCCGTTGAGCAAACGACCATCGGGGGCGACACTTAAATCACCTGCGCGAGTGTAGGCTTCCTTACCATCTGGCCCCATCACCGCGAAAAAACCGTCGCCGTCGATGGTCACGTCGAGCATCCGCCCTGTTTCAATCAGCGGCCCTTGGCGAAAATCGCTGGCGGGGCGCTCGGTCATGGCAAAAGCACGGGTAGGAAAATGTTCGCCCCATACGCCCTGCGCGCGGCTTTGGGTGTAGTCGGAGCGAAAGCCTGTGGTGCTGGCGTTGGCCAGATTGTTGGCATGCGCAGCCTGACCCAAGGTATTTTGCTTGGCACCAGACATCGCTATGTAGAGAGCACGATCCATAATTCAGCCTTTTCATTCAAAGCGGCAATAAGCCCGTTGAACGGAATAAAGCGAATAGCGTGCCAAGTTTGAGCGCTGCCATTTTGATATAAAAAAACGGCTGCGTTTTGATAGGAACAGCGGCTAGCTGTTTTGCTCGTCGCGCAGGTCGGCGTCTAAATCCTCGGGCGTGACCAACAGCGCTTCTTCTTTGAGGTTGGGGAAAACCACCAGCAGGGTTTCGTCGGCGCTAAGGCCTTTGGTCCAGCGCTCCAGCCAGGTTTTAAGCGCAACGGCTTTGGGCTTGCAGTCCGCCCAGTCTTCGTTTGCCCAGTCTTGCGCCAGCTCAGGCAAAGGCCAAATCGGCAGGCAATTTTCGCCTTCGCTGCTCAGTGTTACCCAGCCGTCGGCGTTAGCAAGGCTCCAGATCTCGCCTGTTTCCACCACTTTTTCTAAAAAATACTGATAGCGTTGATGATTAGACAGCCCTAACAAACGCTGCTGTTCGGTTTTACTTAGGCTCATAATTTTCTCTCTTTACAACGAATACTGGGTTAATAGCGCTAAAAATTCGCGCTCGTTTAATACTTTGATATTTAATTCTTGGGCTTTATCCAATTTAGAACCGGCCTTTTCGCCCGCCACGACAAAATCGGTTTTGGCCGACACGCTGCCTGCCACTTTACAGCCCAAGGCCTCAAGCTTGGCTTTGGCGTCGTCGCGGCTCATGCCACTTTCAACCAACGTGCCCGTAATCACGGCGGTTTGCCCCGACAAGGGTAAATCCTGCGTGCTGTGCACTTCATTTTCTGGCCAATGCACACCGACTTTTTGCAGCTCGGCAATCACCGTTAAATTGTGCGGCTCGGCAAAAAAATGATGAATGTGCGCAGCCACCACCACACCGACATCGGGCACGCTTTGCAGCTCCTCGATGCAGGCCGTTTGAATGCGCTCTAAAAAGCCAAAATGACGAGCTAATTGTTTGGCCGTAACCTCGCCCACTTCACGAATCCCCAGTGCGTAAATAAAGCGCGCCAGCGTAGTTTTTTTGGATTTTTCTAAGGCTTGCAAAATATTTTGCGCGGATTTTTCAGCCATGCGCTCCAAGGCAGCAAGCTGTTCAAGGTTCAGATGATACAAATCAGCCACGCTCTGAATTAACTCCTCGTCCACCAGCTGCTCGATTAATTTATCGCCCAAACCTTCGATATCCATGGCTTTACGCGCGGCACAATGTTTAATGGCTTATTTACGCTGCGCTGGGCAAATT
>JAYRHO010000239.1:0-1828 GCA_041907245.1 Saccharospirillaceae bacterium | reverse complement strand
GTCTTTGTTAGCCAGCTTAAAGGTTAACGCAACAACACTAGGCACCGCATTTGATGTGCCCGAAACGCCAGCACCAAAAGGCATAGGGTCAAACATATTCTCTTGATCTGAGCTTTCTTGGGCAGCACCGTAAGCCGAAGCTGTACTGGTGATAACTTCTTTCTTTTGCGTATCTGAGAGGGTCGAAAAGTCCGCTGGCGTGGTTTTACCTGAATAACTGACGGTACCTACGCCACCGCCACCGCCGCCACCGCAGGCAGCAAGACCGAAAGCGAATAGGGTTGGGGCGAGATATTTGTATGCACTGTGCATAAAGAACTCCTTGTTACGATGAAATATAGGCTGGACAAAGTGGAGTACAGCAGGCTCCCCTCACTGTCCGTTTTGCTATGAGGAACAAAACCTCACAATCATAGAACAGTATTTTGCACTTTTCAGCTCCCAAGCATGCCCTGCGCACAAATAAATACTAAGCCTGCGCCACTATGACCGCGCGCAAGGGGGCGGGATAGCCTTCAACAGTACGACTGCTGTCCGCTGGGTCTAGAAAATCCGCTAAAGAATTAAATCGCATCCAATCGGTTTGGCGCTGTTCTTGTAAAGAAGTGTGATTTAAATCCACCAAGCGGGCATTTTTAAAACCCACGCGCCGATACCAAAGCAACAGCATTTCCACACTGGGGATAAACCAAACATTGCGCATCATGGCGTAACGATCTTCAGGCATCAGCAGGCTATGCACATCGCCCTCCACCACGAGAGTTTCCAGCACCAATTCGCCGCCCTCGCGCAAGGCGTCTTTTAATTCTTGTAAATGCTCCAGCGGGGATTTGCGATGATAAAGCACACCCATCGAAAAAACCGTATCAAAGGCTTTTAATTTAGCGGGAACGTCTTCCATTTTAAGTGGCAATAAATCAATGGGCGCAGCCATGCCCGCTGCCATAGCGTATTTTTTATAGGCCTGAAATTGCATTAAAAACAACCGTGATGGATCCACGCCAATCACACGTTTTGCGCCCGCCCCTAGCATGCGCCACATGTGATAGCCCGAGCCGCAGCCCACATCCAACACCAAGCGATTTTCTAAGGGCTGAATATGAGGCGCGACACGATCCCATTTCCAATCGGAGCGCCACTCGGTATCAATATAGGTATTAAAAAATTGAAACGGCCCTTTGCGCCACGGCATCAAGCCTCGTAGCCCAGCTTCAAGATCCGCCTGCTGATTTTCACTACAGGCGGCGCTGGTTAAGGCCAAACAAGCTGAATTTAAATCCGCAGACACCTCGGATATTTCAGGTAATTTTTGCAAAGCATCGAGCCAACGCCCTTGGTCGCCGTGCTCGTTTTCACTGAGCACTGCATGCAGCTGCGCAGGTAAAATTTCTGCCCAAGGCGCAAGCTCAGACTGTCGCATAAAAGCCAATAAATCAAAAAACCAAGACTGCATTTATTTAATCGCCAAAAAAGACACAAAGTTAAAACACTGATACCAACGAACGACTTGGCTAAAGCCTGCTGCCTGCAAGCGCGCAATATGAGCTTGCTCAGTTTCTGGAATTAAATAATCTTCTATGGCACTGCGTTTTTGCGCAATTTCTAAATCGGAATAACCATTGGCGCGCTTAAAATCCCAATGTAATTCCTGTTGCAATTTTTGCTCATCTTCGTCAAAACAAATTTTTTCAGAAAGAATCAGCGCACCACCTGGCAAGCTGGCCTGAGCAATTTTTTTAAGCAATGGCAAGCGCGACTCGGTGGGAATAAATTGCAATACAAAATTCAACGCGCTGACCGATGCTCGCTCAAGCGGGTAAGTTAAAAT
>JAYRHO010000238.1:0-10682 GCA_041907245.1 Saccharospirillaceae bacterium | reverse complement strand
TCTGTTGTTTTGCGCCTTGGGTGCGCAGTCTGTGCAAGCGGTCGAGGCCACTTTGGAGCAACAAGCGGAAAGCCGTTTGATTTCAGCCTTTGGTCCTCGTCTTGAAGTGCGCGCGGCCGAACGCGTGGCGGGCAAGCAAATGTTGGAGATCACTTTGATTGACGGCACGCTTATCCATATGACGCCCGACATGAATTACTTTATCTACCGCGATGAGCTGTTTCAGCTAACCGCAGGCGAAGCGGTGAACGTGACCCAAAGCCGCTTGAGTCCCAAGCGTTTGGACAGCATGAAAAAAATCAAAGACAGCGATACCGTCTTCTTTGCTGCCAAAGGCAAGCAAAAAGCGGTGATTAACGTCTTTACCGACATCGAATGCGGCTTTTGCCAAAAATTGCATTTAGAAGTACCCAAGCTCAATGAAATGGGCATTGCCGTGCGCTATCTGGCATTTCCACGCGCAGGCGTAAAAGACCGTAGCGGCCAGTACACCGACGCCTATCGCAAGATTGATGCGGTTTGGTGCGCCGATGATCGCACTGACACTATGACTACCATGAAATCCTTGCAGCGCAACCTAGGTTTGGCGGCACAGAAAGCTCAGCAGGGTAATTCAGGTGCAGAAAAAGACTATTACGAGCAAGAAGCCAAAATGAATAAGGTGTTGGCCAGTGCCAAACAATGCCAGTCCCCTGTTGCTGAGCAATACGAGCTTGGCCATGTGCTGGGCGTAACAGGCACGCCTGCCATCATCACCGAAAAAGGCGAGCTTATCCCAGGCTATATGCCCGCCGAGGAACTGGCGAAGCGCATCGGCTTGTAGTTTTTCAGCGGCACTTTAAAAAAGGTCAAAGCCTGTGCTTTGGCCTTTTTTTATGCCTCATTGGCAAGGTTTTGTTGGCAAGTAAGTAAACACTTTGGTGCGGTAGCGCATTCTGGCGGATTTGCCAAATTGCAAGGCGTTTTTTACGGTGTTTTCATTTTTATACACAAAGACGAAAGCGGCTGAAAATGCCCGTCAGAAATGGCACGCATATACCAACACCAGCTATTGATTATTCTAAGTTATTGAAAAATATAGGGTTTTTATTTGGTTAAAAAATAACCAAAATTGGCTAAGCTTAGGTTTTACTAGGGCTACAGAAGGTTGCAAAACACTTTTCAACAAAGTTATACACAGAAAGTGTGGATTACTCTTGGTGAGTGAAAATTAAAATAAAAAACAAGTCCTATTTGGGATATTTTTAGCTTGATTTTGAAATTTATTTTATGGTTATGCACACAAGCAGTTTGGCTTTATGTTCTTCTTAGAAAAAATGCTGTGTTTTTTTATAAATCAAAACGCTAGTCTAACTTATTGAAAAATAAAGAAATTATTTTTTGATGCGATTTTGCACAAAGCCTGAAAAGGCGCGTCAGCACTGGCTTTGCGAGCTTTATAAATAAGTTATCCAGTAATTTATCCACAGATATTGTGAATATCTGGATAAAGCCCGATGTCAGCTGGCTTGGCGGCGTTTTTGCTGTTTTTTATTTTGTCGTTTTTTTCACTAATGGCCTTGGCTGCTTAGTTGGCTTGGGCAGGGTAAACTAGCGCCTCTTTACGTTTTCAGGATGAACCTATGCGTTACTTGGCTTTAGTCTGTTGTTTTTTAAGTTTGTGGGTGCAGGCCGACCCTGTGGCGTGGCAGCCCAAACAGCAGTGGCAAAGCCGCGAAAGTGCGCACTTTTTGATTCACTACCCCCAAAGCCTGGATGCGACCGCTCAACATGCTTTGGCCATTGCTGAGCGCGTCCATGAGGAATTGCTGCCTTTTTTCCAGCAAGCGCCGCGCGATAAGACGCAGATGGTGCTGGTCGATGACTTCGATTTTTCCAACGGCTGGGCTACGCCTTTGCCTTTTAGCCAGATGCGTATTTTTGCCAGCCCACCCGATGAGGTGTCGGGTTTGGAGCAAATGGATGAGTGGCTGCATGGCTTGATTCGCCACGAATATGTGCATGTGCTGCATTTAAACCAAAGCCGAGGTGCGCCCGCGCTGGGGCTGAATATCTTTGGCCGTCAGCCGTGGTTTTTCCCACACTTATTTACCCCTGCGCTTTTTAGTGAAGGTTTGGCGGTGTACTTGGAAAGCGATGCCAAACTGGGCTATGGGCGTTTAACGGGCAGCTATTTGCCGATGCAAATGCGCGCCGAGTTGCAGCAACAGCCCGATGCGTTGAATGAGGTGGTGATTCCTTTGCGCGATTGGCCGACTTCTAAGTCTTATCTTTATGGTGCGTATTTTTGGCAGTATGTGGCGCAATCCTACGGCCAGGATCGCATCGCGCTTTATGTGCAGGCGTACAGTCGGCGTTTGCTGCCGTACTTTTTGCAGGATCGCACCGCACGGCAAGTGTTTGGCAAAAGTTTTACCGAGATGTGGCCTGACTTCTTGGTTTGGCTTGAACAAAAATGGCCAAAGGCGGTAGCGGATGACAGTGGGCAGGATCTGCTTGCGGTGCTTAATGGCGAGCAAGTCATGGCCAGCTCAGCCACAGGTTTGTGGCAGGTGCGCAGCAACGGTGAGGATCGCGGCTATCTGGGATTGTGGCAACAAGATGCACAGGGCTGGCATTTCCATAAGAAAATCGCGGTCAAGCCCAGTGTGACCTCGATGGACGTATCGGCTTTGGGGCAAGTGCTGATTTCACGCGCGGTCACGCACGCCGATGGTCGGGTGTGGAACGATTTGTTTTTGTGGCCGCAGCAGGGTGGCTGGCAGCGTTTGACCGTGGCGGGGCGTTGGCGCTTTGCGCGCTTTCTTAACGAAACTACGCTTATCGCCAGTCGCAAAGTGCAGGGCGTCAGCGAGCTGGCGCGGCTTGGCTTGGGTGGGCAAGAAGAAATCCTCTGGCGCAGCCAAGAGACCGTATTGGGGGATTTTGCCATCAGCCCCGACGGCCAAAGCTTGGTGGCCAGCATAAAGCTGCCACAACAAGGCTGGGATTTGGTGCGTTTTGATTTGGCCAGCCGCACTTGGCAGCCGCTAACTCAAACCAAAGCTGTGGAGCATCAGGTGCAGTTTATCGATAACAACACCGTGCTTTTTAGTGCCGACTATCAAGGTGTCTATAACCTCTATCGGCTGGACTTAAACAGGCAACAATTAAGCGCCTTGACCAACCGCCATACGGGTGCGTTTGGGCCTTATGAGGTGGCAGGAAAGCTGTTCTATCAAGAGTACAGCGCCGAAGGCTTTCGTTTAAAAGTGCAAGAATCCACAGTACTACGCCAAGAGGATTTGGCTCAGTATGCGGGGCAGTATGATTACCCGCCCAGTGTAACGGGCGAGGTGCCAAGCACGAAAAGCGCCTATTCCCCGTGGGCGAGCTTGCGCCCTCATGCTTGGTGGCCATTATGGTATGTGGATGAGTACTCCTCTTCGCTGGGCGTACAAGTCAGCGGTAATGATGCGCTGGGGCGGCATAACTACGCGCTGGAGGTAAGCTTTGACAGCCTGAATGCCGTCGTCGATGGCACGTTGCAGTATCAGTACGATAAGCGCTGGCAGCTGGCGTGGATGCGCAGCCATACTTTTTATGACTTGCCCAATCGCCCCAAAACCGATTACGCCCTAGCCGAGCGCGATCAGCTGCGCCTAGAGCGCCGTTATCTGGCCAGTGTTTGGGAGGATGAGCTGGCGCTGCATCTGGGGCTGAGTTTGGATCAGAATACTTGGGTCAAAGTGCCTACAGGAGTGGTCGCGCGCGACCTGCCCGATGAAATGCTGGCGGGTGTGGCGCTGACTTTTGACAACCGCGAGCACTATCGCAATGTGCGCGGTGTAGGTTGGGGCAGCTACGCCGACCTGACTGTCGAAAACGCCGATCTGGCTGGCAAGGATTACCAAGGTACGCGTACCCAGCTGCGTTTTAATCATAACTGGGATTTGCCAGGGCGCAGTGTGCTGCGCACTTGGCTTTCAGGTGGCTATCAACAGGGCGAAATGACGCCCTTTGTGTTAGGTGGCAGTCGTACGCGTGATGAAGCTTTGTTGTTTGGTCGCAGTCTTTACAGTCTGCCTGGCTACCGTTTTGGCGTGCAAGCAGGAGAGGCCTTCTACAGCGCCAAGCTCAGTGTGGATACATGGCTGTATCGCGTTGAGCGCAACTGGGGATTATGGCCTTTGGGTTTGGGGGATCTGGGTTTAACGCTTTGGGGCACGGATGCCAGTGCCTTTATCGGAGCGCAAGCCAAGCCTCTGGATGCCTTGGGGGTGGAGGTGAATGTGGATGTGGTGCTGGGCTATCAGCTGGTGTTGCCGCTAAAGCTTGGTGTGGCTCAGGGCTTGGATAAGCGCCTTGGCGAAAGCCAAGGCTACTTAGAAGTGCAGATGGGCTTTTAAAACAATTGCAGCACCAAGGCCGCTTGTTCGCAGTGGTCTTTCTCTTTGAGGTCGTTTTTCTGGCGAGCGTGCCCTGATTTGATCGAGGTGTAGCTCGAAGGCGAGCCTTTGCAGATGGTCAAACCTAGTACGTTGTTTTTGGATTTAACGTACAGATTCATGTTCATCATGCCGCGCGAGCCGTTGCGCAGATAGATTTTCTTCTGCGAGAGGTTAAAAGAGCGTAAGCCGTCTTTGGCGGTAATGTTCATGGTTTCGCCTGCGGGGGCGTTGACGAAGACGGCATCGTCGCGGATTTCAATACTGGTCCAATTGGAGTCGGTTTCAAATTCCAGTTCGTACACCTGTTCTTCCACAGCAGGAGCCGCTGCGGGGGTCGGGGCGGGTGCGGCAAAAAGCGGTAAAGAACAGGCCGCGATAAGAAGGCTGAGGCTGGCTTTAATCATAAGAGCATCTCTAAAAAAGTTATAAAGAGTGGCGAAGGTATAGTTTAAGTTTATTAAAAGGTCAAAAGCGGCGCGTACGCCGCCTTGCCTACAAATGCGCCTCGGCGTACTCGGCCAAGATGGAGCGCGGCGAGCCTTCAAGGTTAATGGTGCCGCCGTGATCAAAGCCTTTAAAACGCTCGATCAAATAGGTTAAGCCCGAACTCATGGCATTGAGGTAAGGGGTGTCGATTTGCGTAAGGTTGCCAAGGCAAATGACTTTCGAGCCAGTGCCTGCGCGAGTGATGATGGTTTTCATCTGATGCGGCGTCAGGTTTTGGCACTCGTCGATCAAAATTAAGCTGTGCTGAAAACTGCGGCCACGAATGTAGTTTAAGGATTTAAATTGCAGCGGCACTTTTTGCAGTATGTATTCGATGCTGCTGGGTGCGTGCTCGTCGCCGTCGTGCAGCGCTTCGAGGTTGTCGGTGATGGCACCCAGCCAAGGCTCCATTTTTTCGCGTTCGGTGCCAGGTAAAAAGCCAATGTCTTCATCCAGCCCTTGGGTGGAGCGGGTGGCGATGATATGGCGAAACTGATTGCTGGCGACCGTCATTTCAATGGCGGCGGCCAAAGCGAGAATGGTTTTGCCTGAGCCTGCCTGCCCCGTCAGCGTCACTATGTGCACCTCTGGATCGAGCAGTAGGTGCAAGGCCAGCGCTTGTGGAATGTCGCGTGGCGTCAGCCCCCAAGCACTGCGCGAGAGCAGCTGTTCGGTGGCATGTCTTGCAAAATAACGTGCTCGGCGTCGATACGCGCCACGCGCCCAACAAAACCCGCCTCATCCAGTAAAAAGCGGTTTACCCCCAAATGCTCGGGAATGCTGGTTTTGGGCAGCTTGTGGTAAGTGCCTGTGCTGTCGTGGAAGGTCTCTACCGCACTTTGGCTGTCCCAAAATGACCCTGCCATCACGCGATATCCTTTTTCCAGCAGGGATACGTCCGACAGCAATTGGTCGTTTTGATAATCCTCAGCGCCCACACCACAAGCGCGCGCTTTTAAGCGCATGTTGATGTCTTTACTGATCAAAATGACATCGTGGTCAGGCTCGCGCTCTTGCAGGCTAACGAGGGTATTGATGATTTTATTGTCGTTTAAATCAGGCGGCAGTACGCGCTTGGTTGGGGTGTCGGCGAAATCAAACAAAATGGCCAGACTGCCTTCGGAATTACCATCTAGGCGCTTGAGTGGCACGCCTTTGGCAATGTCTTTGGGGTCGGCATCGCCTATGACTTGGTCTATTTTGCGGATGGCTTCGCGGCAGTCTGCGGCCAGCGCCGTTTTGCCACTTTTGAGCTTGTCCAGCTCTTCGAGCACCGTCATGGGGATGACGACTTTGTGTTCTTCAAAGTTCAGTAATGCAGAGGGGTCGTGGATCAGTACGTTGGTGTCGAGAACATAAAACTTCGGTGAACTTTTCTTTTTTGCCATAAGTCCTTTCTCCTTGATGCAACCACGGTTTTTACTATGCCTTGATAGGACTAAGCTGCCAAGCATTTCTTTTGTAGCGGCTTTTTACCCAAACTTTGGCTGTAAAAATAGCAGCTTGGCGTGGATATTGTGCCTGGCGCGCAAAAGTATTTTTATGGCTTTGGCGCAATTAAACCTTTTGAAAGACGGTGATTGGCTCTAATGTCGCAAGGCTCGACCTCCTAGCTAGGGCTAATGGATTTTACTCTTGGCACAGTGAGGATGGCGTCATAACAATAAAAACATCGCACAGAGGGCAATATGTCTTTCTTTCTTCGCCTAGGAGCCACGGCTTTGGCTCTGCTTACCCTGTCTGCTTGCAGCACCTTTTATCGTCCAGGTGGTTGGGTGGCTTACGATTTCACCGAGCGTTATGCGATTCCTCATACCATGAAAAGCAACGATCTGCCCATGGCGTGCGGCATGACGGGGGCGATGTTGCCTGTGCTGATGGCCTTTACCGAAATTGCCTACACCCCAGATAAAGACGCCATCGTCATGAATATGCTGATGGGTAACTGTGCGGACGTAGAGGCGCAAGAGCACGTGCTCGATTACGCTCGCGCGATGAAGGCGCAAAACATCAGTGTCGCACAGGATGCACGCACTTTGGAAAAGCGCGCCTTCGCCCTAACGGCTGCACGCCAATATGCCTCGTATCAGCACATGGTCGCGCAGTTTGGTGAGCCTGGCGAAAAATGCCCCTCATTAAGCCGCGATGAAGAATTGTATTGGGTGCTGGGTAATCTGGCGGGCATGCAGGCGGTGTTGAGCGACCTAAAGGCGCAATCGGTGGTGAATGTCCCTAAAGACATTGCGATGAAATCGGTGCGCGGGATGCAGTGTGTGGATAACGTGCGCTGGTGGGGCTTGCCTGAAGCCTTACAGGCTGGCATTTGGATTATGATGCCCGATGCCGCGCCCAAAGAGGTGGATGTGTGGGCAAAAATGGAGCATGCAGGCCAAATTGCGACGGCCTCAGGTGTACGTTTGGCGCACGCCATTGAAGTCATTATTGCCGATGGTGCAGGCCACAACGAGCGTCTGCGCGCCGCCATCAAACGTCATGGCGATTCCTTAAAACTCAAAGCCAGCGACCCTAAATATCGCCTTATCGACTTACTGGCCACCGCGCATGTGCAGGCCGTATCCGATCGGTTATGGACAGAAAATACTGGTGCGCGTACCCCTTTTGGCTCCTTGGGAAGCTTTTGGGACCACACCGCTAAACCTACGAATACTATCAATATCGATGACCTGTTAGAGGACTAAACCATGTGGCGTTTCACTCTGTTATTTTTACTTGGCTTGAGTTTACCCAGCATGGCTGCGGTCGAAAAACGCACCTTTTGCGTATACGACCCGCTTGGTGCGAACGGATCGTTATTGGGCATGATGAAAGACTACCGCACCGAGGCATTAAATTGGGGCGTGAATTTTCATTTGCGCGCTTACACTGATGAAAAAATTGCCATCGATGATTTTAAAGCTCAGCAATGTGAAGCGGTATTGATGACGGGCGCACGCGCGCGCCCTTTCAATAAATTTGCCGCCACCGTTGAGGCCATAGGTGCAGTGCCCACCAACACCGTGATGCACAATTTAATTGAGGTTGTGTCCAGCCCGAAGGCGGCCAAATACATGGTTGAAGGCCGTTACGAAGTGGCAGGCATTATGCCCGCAGGTCCAATTTATTTATTTGTGCGCGATCGCAAGGTCGATAGTGTTGAAAAACTTTCAGGCAAACGCATTGCTACTTTTGAGTACGATGAGCCATCCATTAAATTGGTAAATCACATTGGTGCGTCGGTTGTGCCATCCAATTCAGCCAATTTTTCAGGCAAATTTAATAACGGCAGCGTGGATGTGGCTTACGCCCCTGCGGTGGCCTATAAGCCGCTGGAAATGTATAAAGGCTTGACCAATAACGGCGGCGTGGTGCGTTTTAATTTGGCGTACTTGGATTTTCAGATGATTATTTATAAAGATAAATTTCCAGCGGAATTTGGCCAAAAATCACGCCTGCGTATCGCCAAAGAATTTGATCGTTTTATTGAGTTTATCGATCGCGACACCGCTGAAATTGAAGCCAAATACTGGATGGAACTCAAACCCGATAACGTAGTGAAATACAACGAAATGCTGCGATCGGTGCGCCTGATGTTACGCGATGAAGGCGTCTACGATAGCCGTATGCTGCGCATTATTCGCCAGCTGCGCTGCAAAGAAACCCCCGCCGCCGCCGAATGTGCCGAGCAAGTTGAGTAAATAATTTTTGCTAGCCGTTAAAACGAATAAAAAGCCACTGATTTATTGCAATAATGAGTCGGCGGTTTGACCGATAAAAATAATAATGAGGGCATATTGCCCATTCCGAGGTTTTCCCATGGAACAAACTCTGCGAGTTGGTAACCGCACGCTGTATGAGTGGGTTGCGGCATTACCTGCTTTTATCGTTTTAATTTTAGTTATTACGCTCAATACCAGTGGCGCTTTGCATGCGCAGCTTTTGCGGCTGGGTGAAACCATGTGGGCGGGCTATTTTCAGTTGCGTATCGACCCTGTAGCGCCCAGCTGCAATCGCACGATGGATATCGATACCGAGCTGGCACGCTTGGTTGCACAGTCTAAAGCGGCGGATGATTTGGATCTGTTAGCCGAAGACGTAGACGAAGGCGCATTGCGTCAGTCGTTGCTGTCTGCACAAGCGCAATGTGCCGAGCGTTTTGCCCAGTACGAAGACGCTAGCAAACGCTTAACTTTTGGCGTGAAAGTTTTTCGTGCCATCGAGCTTTCAGTTGCGCAGTTTGGTGAATTTGGTTTGGTGGCACAGCGCATTATGCTGGCCGTACTGGTATTGATTTGCGGGTTAACGGCTTTATTTCGTCGCCATCATATTGCTTTACGTCCGATGGAAACCGAAATGGATCATCGCGTTGCGGCCATAGGCCAAGCTATCGCCAGTGGTATTTTATTTTATTCGGTATACAGCTTTAAAGAAGTCGCCTTCAATTCTGGGGTAGCCGTTTCTGGGCAACATGCAGCATTGCATTATTTGTGGATATTGGGTTTTGCCGCCATTTTGATCTTAAGTATTTATCAATTACTTTTTATTCCTAAAGATGCCAAAGCAGGCGGAAGTTTTGGCAAGGCGCTGTTGGCTGTGCCCTTGTACGCCACCATGTGCATGATTTCTGGCAGTTATTTTATTTGGGTTGGGCACAGTGCTGGCATCGGTATTTATTTAAATCAAATGATGGAGCTTTCGCAGCTGTTTTTAAACGTCGGCCTTTACGTTTGGATTGGTATGCTGCTAAAGCGCACCGAGCTTACCGAGAAAATATTTAATATATTTCGCCCTTTTAAATTACCGCCTGAAATGTTGGCCATAGTCGTGGTGGCCATTGCCGCTGTGCCTACGGCTTACACAGGTGCTTCAGGGATTTTTGTGATTGCTGTTGGCGGTTTAATTTATAACGAATTGCGCCGTGCAGGCTCGCGCAGGCAATTAGCTTTAGCGGCTACGGCCATGTCCGGCTCGATGGGTGTGGTGTTGCGCCCCTGTTTATTGGTGGTGATTATTGCCGCACTGAATAATGAAGTAACCACCGATCAGCTGTTTGGCTGGGGCGTAAAAGTATTTTTTCTAACCATGCTGCTGTTTGTGGGCTTGGCGCTTTTAACACGCCAAGGGCCAAAGCGCGTTGCTCCACCTGAAAATGCCTGGCCTGAGTTTATTGCATCTTTAAAACCTTTAATTCCTTATGTGTTTTTAATTGGCGGAACCTTGCTGATTTACGCCTATGCCTTGAATGCGTATTTGGATGAGTTCTCTGCGCCCATTATTTTGCCCGTGTTGCTTTTGGTGGTGTTGTTTTACGAGCGTGTAAAGCAAGAAAAACCCTTGTTGCAGCATGAAAATATGAACATTGATTATGTCGAAGGGCGTATTGAACACGCATGGGTAGATTTGCGAGAAGGCAATGACAGCATGGAAAAAACCCTGCGCGAAGCCACCACCGAAACGACGGGGCATATTGGTGCGCTGCTGATGTTGATGGGGCTTTCAGTGAGCATAGGCGGCATGGTTGAGCGTGCCGATTTAATGAGCATGGTGCCTGCGATTTTTGATTCCACCTGGACAGCAATGTTGGCTTTGGTGCTGGTGATGGTGCTGATCGGGATGTTTATGGATCCCTACGGTGCGGTGATTTTAGTGTCTGCAACTATCGCGGCGGTGGCCTATAAAAATGGCATAAACCCCGTGCACTTTTGGATGGTGGCCTTGGTTGCTTTTGAACTTGGTTATTTAAGTCCGCCTGTGGCACTGAATCATTTG
>JAYRHO010000237.1:0-6334 GCA_041907245.1 Saccharospirillaceae bacterium | reverse complement strand
GTAGCGCCACAGCAGCTCGGCGATGCGCCGGATGCGCGGGCGCGGGTCGTGGCGGTAGAGGGAGCGCAGCATCACCAGGCAGTGCCAGCGCACCTGCTGCGAAGGCAGCAACGCCCGCCATGCAAGGCTTGCGCGTGGTGAATGTGGACTTCCGTCGTGGTGAAGCAGGTGAAGGCCAAGTGCAGATTATGCTCAATGATCCTCGCGCCAGCGCCAACATTCGCCGCGAAGGCAAGCGCATTGTTGCGGAGCTGAAAAACGTCCAGCTGCCCGATAACCTAAGCCGCCGTTTGGATGTCACCGACTTCTCTACACCTGTGCAGTATGTGGATGTCAGCCGTAGCAAAGACAGCACGCGCATTGTGATTGAGCCTGTAAACGACAAGTTTGAATACTTGGCCTATCAAACCGACAAGCTGCTTTCTATCAATATTTCCAACCCACCTGCGGATCAAAAAGCCGATGCCAAAAAGCAATTCCCCTTCACGGGCGAAAAGCTTTCTTTGAACTTCCAAAACATCGAAGTGCGCGCGGTATTGCAGCTGATTGCCGACTTTACTGGCCTGAACCTGGTCGCCTCAGACACCGTACAGGGCGGCATCACCTTGCGCCTGCAAAACGTACCCTGGGATCAAGCCTTGGATATCGTGATGAAAACCAAGGGCCTAAGCAAACGCCAAATGGGCTCTGTGCTGTTGATTGCGCCATCGGCTGAAATTGCCGCGCGTGAAAAATCCGAGCTGGATGCCGTGCGTCAAGTGGAAGAAGTCGCGCCGCTGATTACCGAATACATCCAGCTTAAATACGCCAAAGCCGCCGTACTGAAGCAAAAACTGCTGACCTCCGCACAGGGCTTGCTCTCTGAGCGTGGCACAGCGGTGGTGGATGAGCGTACCAATACTCTGTTGATGAAAGACACTGCCAGCAGCATCGAAAAAGTGCGTGAAGTGATCAACATGCTCGACGTGCCTGTGCGCCAAGTTTTGATCGAAGCGCGCATCGTGGTTGCGGCCACCAACGTCGGCAAAGAGCTGGGCGTGAAGTGGGGTGGCGCAGGCTTTAAGAACAACGGCAGCACCGCCAACTATTGGGGCGGCAAGCAACAGACCATCACCGAAGGCAACCAAATCCTCTTTGGTGGTACGGGCGCGACAGGCAACCTAAGTGGTATCAACCTGTCCACCGCCAATATGGTGAAATTTGGCGCAACCAACTCGGCCGCCTCCAGCTTTGCCATTGGCTACCAAACCGCCGACTTCCTGCTGGATTTAGAGCTGTCTGCCATTGAAACCGATGGCCGTGCCGAAATCGTTTCTCAGCCGCGCGTGATTACCGCCGATGGCCAAACGGCTTCTATCGAATCGGGTAAAGAAATTCCTTACCAAGAAGCCAGCTCCAGCGGTGCGACCAGCGTATCGTTCAAACCTGCGGTGCTGAAACTGGAAGTCACACCGCAAATTACCCCGGACGACCGCATCATCATGGACTTGGTCATCAACCAAGACTCTGTGGGTGAAGTAACAGTCACAGGCGTGCCCACCATCGACACCAACTCCGTACAAACTCAAGTACTGGTAGATAACGGCGAGACCGTGGTGCTGGGCGGTATCTTCCGCAGTGAAGAAATCAACACCATCAACAAAACGCCTTTCTTTGGTGATCTGCCTTTGATTGGTGCGCTGTTCCGTTACAACAACCACTCCAGTGAAAAGAGCGAGCTGCTGGTGTTTATCACACCGCGCTTAGTGAAGGATTCTTTGACCAATCGCTAAGATGCAAAAGACCTCTATCTATTTGGTTGGACCCATGGGTGCTGGAAAAAGCACCCTTGGTCGTTTATTGGCCGCCGAGTTAAAGCTGGACTTTTACGATTCCGACAAGGTGATCGAAGAGCGCAGCGGCGCCAACATTCCGTGGATTTTTGATATGGAAGGCGAAGCGGGCTTTCGCGAACGCGAAGAGCAAGCCATCGACGAGCTGACACAAATACCCAATATCGTGCTGGCAACAGGCGGCGGCGTGGTCATGCGTGAAGCCAACCGCCAGCATTTGAGTACGCGCGGCACAGTGGTGTACTTGCGTACTTCGGTCGAGCAGCAGCTGGCACGCACCGCCAAAGACAAAAATCGCCCGTTGCTACAAACCGCCAACCCAGAGCAAGTGTTGCGTGAGCTTTTTGCCAAGCGCGATCCTTTGTATTTGGAAGTGGCAGACATAGTGATAGACACCGACCAGCACAGCCCGAAATGGATGGTGCAAGAATTAAAGCGTTTGATAAAAGGCGAGACATGCAAACTCTAACAGTGGATTTAGGCAGCCGCAGTTACCCCATTTTTATCGGTAGCCAATTACTGGAAAACAGTGCTTTGTTTTTGCCTTATATCAAAGGCAAACAAGTGCTGATTGTGACCAACACCACCGTTGCACCCTTGTATTTAGAGCGCGTGAAAAAAGCCTTAATAGGCTTGCAAGTGGACAGCGTTATTTTGCCCGATGGCGAAGAATACAAAACGCTCGAAACCTTGGATCTGATTTTTAGCGCGCTGCTTAAGCACAAGCACAACCGCACCACCACCTTGCTGGCTTTGGGTGGCGGCGTGGTAGGTGATATGTGCGGCTTTGCCGCAGCGGCCTACCAGCGCGGCGTAAACTTTATTCAAGTGCCTACCACCTTGCTGTCGCAGGTGGATTCCTCTGTCGGCGGCAAAACAGGGGTCAATCACCCACTGGGCAAAAACATGATCGGCGCGTTTCATCAGCCGCAAGCGGTGATTGCCGATACCAGCACGCTCAATACCTTGCCCGATAACGAGCTTTCCGCAGGCTTGGCCGAAGTCATTAAATACGGTCTGATCGGCGATGCGGAGTTTTACGCTTGGCTAAAGAGCAATATCAGCAAGTTGCGCGCGCGCGACCCGCAAGCCTTAGCCTTTGCCATCGAACGCTCCTGCCAAAATAAAGCCGCTATTGTCGCGCAAGACGAAAACGAAAACGGCATACGCGCCACGCTCAATTTAGGGCATACCTTCGGTCATGCCATCGAGGCGCACCAAGGCTACGGCCAATGGCTGCACGGCGAAGCCGTCGGTGCAGGCATGCTGCAAGCCGCCGACCTAAGCGCGCGCTTGGGCAAAATCACTTGGGCGCAAGTGCAAGAGCTAAAACAGCTGTTGCGGCAAGCCAATTTGCCCGTGCAAGGCCCTAAAGACATGACAGTCGAGGACTACCTAAGCCGCATGGCGGTGGATAAAAAAGTCCTAGATGGCCGTATTCGCTTGGTCTTGCTTGAAGCCATAGGTCAGGCATGGATTACCAGCGACACCCCAAAAGAATTATTAGAACAAACCTTAAAAGCAGGCGATCAATTAGGAATTAATTAGCCTGCACGGAGAAAAGTAATGACAGATTTTGGCTTTAATATCGACGCCAATCCGCCACACCAGACCCCTGAGTCTGTTATTACGCTATTACCCGAGCAAAAAACAACGCTTGATATCCTGTTGCACATGGTGAACTTCGGCGACACGCTGCTGCTGGTTACAGGCGCGCACGGCAGCGGTAAAACCACCTTGGCGCTGGAGCTGGTACGGCAAAGCGGGCAAGCAGAAAACTGCCTGTATATTTTGGCTGATCTGATGTTTGGCGTGCCGTCGTTGCTGCGCCGTATTGGCGATATGAGCCAATTAAGCTTGCCCACCCAAACCGCCGACGCCATCGAGATACTGAAGCACAACGCCGCGTTGCGCGTCGATGATGCCCGCAAGCTCATCGTTATTATTGATAACGCCGATCAAATCGATGTGGATACCCTCAATGAAATTGCGCAGCTGTCCGAGCTCTTTGGTCGAGGCATTCGTTTTGTACTATTGGGTGTAACAGGCTTTGAGAAGCATATTCGCCTCGATGCCGAGCGCACGGGCACGCTGTCGTTATTACCTTTAGGCGCTAGCAGCGCACAGGCGTTATTGCAGCGTAAATTCAGCCCCAATGCGCCTTTGCCGCTGGCGCAAGAAGATTTAGCCCATATTTATGACAAAGCCCAAGGATTGCCTGGTGCGTTAATTTTATTAGCAGGAGATTATGTGATGACAGTGGATGAAACGCGCACTCCCAGCTCCAAAAAAACGCCAGCTAAGCCTGCGGCCAAAGCGCAAAAGTTTCCGCTCACTCATGTTTTGGCTTTGGCCTTTGTCGCCTTGGCTTTATTGTTTTCGTACCTGTACAACCCCAGCAAAAGCGAAGACACCGCTGCCAACAATGAGCTTACCTCCGAGCCTATTGATGTTTTAAATAGCATTCCGCTGCCTGAAAACAACGCTCAGACTCAGGCTGAATCCATCCCCGTGCCTGCGCCCGATTACAACTACAGTCAAACCGAGCCAGCCTCCAGCCTCAACACCGAGCCAGCACCCAGCCTAGAGTTTAACGAAGAGCCAGCTGCACCTGTGGCTATTGCACCCACGCCCGAAGTTCGCACGCCCGCGCCCGTTGTGGCTGAACCCAAAGTTGAACCGAAAACCGAACCCAAAGCCGCCTCCGCTCAAAACACCGCCAGCTCCGATAAGCAAAAGCTCAAAGCCGTACCGTCTGGCTTTGTCGTGCAAGTGTTTGCCAGCTACGAGCTAGCCAGCGCTCAAAGCTTTATAAAACAATACAGCAGCATCAAACCCGCGCTGTATTGGTACGAAACACGCCATAACAACAAGCCTTGGTATGTGGTGGTCGCAGGCGTGTACAAAGATCGTCATAGCGCGCAGCAAGCGGTAGAACGCTGGCCTGCGGCTTTGCGTAAACAATCCCCCTGGATTCGGGATATTAAAGCGGTGCAGGAAGCCCTGCGCTAACACTCAACCAAAGTGGTTTTGTACGGTGTGCCAGTGCTATGCTGACCGCCTAATAAAAACTGGATTAAACACATGGAGCGCAACGCATGTTTAACTCAAAAAAACTTTTAGTACTGGCTTTAGCCAGTGCCCTAGCCGCCTGCGGTGGCGGTGGTAAAGATATTGGTGCAGGAAAAGGCACTGGTACAGGTACTGGCAATACCAACACAGGCGGCAATATTGTCGATAACACGGGGGGTAGTGATGTTTCTACCAATACCGATATTAAAAATCCGTTATTGGGTTCTGGTGTAGGAAGTGCCTTTAAAAAAGGCATTTTGGACATTGGCATTGGCAGCGCCACTTTAAGCGCAGGCGGTAGTACCAAGATTTCGGTTAGCATCGTCGATGGCGACAGCAACAACGCCAAAATCATATCGCAAACATTTTCGGTGACTTTTTCTTCCGTATGCTCGGAAGCGGATCCCGCTAAAGCAGTTTTCAACAAAAACGACGTTGCTACATCAGGTGGTGAGGCGACCGTCACTTACAAGGCCGCAGGCTGTGAAGGTGACGATTTTATCACCGTAAAACTGCGCGGTGCCGAGGGCGGTAAAGACCTGCAAACGATCATCGGTAAAATCAAGGTGGCACCAGCCGATGTCGGGGCTTTGTCTTACGTTTCGACCGATAGCCCTGCTTTGTCACTCAAAGGTATGGCTAATGCCAGCTTACCTTCTAGCACATCCGTTACATTCAAACTGACGGATAAGAACAACAATCCTATCGCAGACCGAGTGGTTACTTTTAAGTTATCCAATAAGGGTGGTGGAGAAGTTTTAGCGTTGGAGTCAGATCGTACGGATACCGAGGGTAATGTAAAAGCCATGGTGTTAAGCGGTACGACGCAAAATATCGTGTCGATTGCAGCTACTGCGACAGCATTGGATGGCTCGTTAATTACGACGAGCTCTCAGCCAATTTCCATCTCTACGGGTTTACCTCGCCAAGACCGCATGTCCATTTCGTTAAAACCTTTTAACCCAGCAGCTTATGATGTTGATGGTGTCAGTGTTTCTGTCAATGTGATCGTACCCGATTCATTTGGTAACCCCGTACCCGATGGCACTCAAGTTAACTTTATGGCCGAAAGCGGTATGATCGACTCCTCTTGCAAGACAACAAAAGGCGAGTGCACAGTAACTTGGAAGAGCGGTGGTACTCGCCCAGGCCTATATAACGGCACGCTAAACCGAGTGAATGAGCGCGTTGGTTTTACCAGCATTATGGCTTATACCGAAGGTGAAGCGGGCTTTACAGATTCAAATGGCAATAACTTTTTGGATGCAAACGAGCCATTTTTAACTTTTGCAGAACCTTTTTTAGATGATGATGGCGATAACGCTCATCACGCTTCTGAGCAATTTATCGACACCGATCATAGTGGTAATTACACCGCAGCCCCTACTGTTTACCAAGGTGGTCAATGCTCGGCAGCGATGAAGGCGGCG
>JAYRHO010000236.1:0-1693 GCA_041907245.1 Saccharospirillaceae bacterium | reverse complement strand
CGCTTGCTAACAGCAAGTCCAGCATCGCTTTCGCTCCAAGGTTGTCGCTGTAGATGCGTGAAATCAGCAAGCTAGTAAAAGCCTTGGGGTGCTCATCAACCATGGCTTGAAAGGTATTGCGTAAGATCCGCAAGTTGATCGAGCCTAATGCAAAAAACAGCACAGCATAAGTAGGGATGATAAATTCATTGGGCACAAACAAATGCGCTAACAGGGTAGCAACGCCCGTTAAAATCACATGCCAAGAAGCTTTCAGGTCATAGAGCCAATAATCCAGCCCAGAAGTAGGGCTTTTTCCTTTGTTTAAGCGGGTAAAAAGTTTTTCGGCGCGGGCAATTTGCTCTGCGGTGGGGCGGGTGCGTACCGATTCAAAGCCAACCAACTGACCATTTTCTTTAATTGGGGAAACATAAGCATTGACCCAATAAAAATCGCCATTTTTACACCGATTTTTGATTACGCCCATCCACGGTTTGCCCGATTTAAGCGTATCCCATAGATGTTTGAATACCGCTTGAGGAACATCCGGGTGGCGCACTAGATTATGAGCTTGGCCGATTAGCTCTTCGCGCGTAAAACCACTGACATCAACAAAGGCATCGTTGATATAGGTGATGACGCCCTTAGTGGACGTGGCTGAAATCAAACGTTTGCCTTCAGGGAAACGTCTTTCGTTTTGGGTAATAGGAAAATTCTTGCGCATAATAAATTCATTGGAAGAAGAGTGGCTCCTACGTTAAGCCTAGACCAAGAAAATATTTTTGTAAGAAAACACTGACAAAGTGGCGGAAAAGTAAGCACTTTGCCGCCGAGTAGGGTTATAAGCGGTGTTTTTCGCGCAGTACGGCGTCGAGTTTATTGCTCATTAGGCGGCTTTGTTCTTCGGCTTCGGTCATGGCCGCGACAATTTGATCTTTAAGACTGGGATTGTGCAGCCAGTCTTCGGCACTGATAGCGACCGCACGCTGCACAGCTTGGTGCAGGCGTTGATGTGGCTCTTCCAAAAGTTTAAAGCTGTGCGCGTGGCCAAAGGCATTCTGACCTTTACCAGAGTAGTACCAATTCCCAAAGCGACAGTGCTGGTAACCAACCTGAATGGCTTGGACGGTTTGCGGGGTTTGGGTGTGAGTATCCAAAGAAATATAGCCATTTTGAATGTAGATAATATGGTCAAATTTGGCTTGCAGGTTTTGTACTTGGTCTTTGGCAATGTTGATAGTGCAAATGGTTTGTTGCGCACCGCTGGCAAACTGGTCGAATTGCTCACGGAAACCATCGGCTTTGTGGCTGATGTCTTGGGCGAGTAGGGTGGATTGGCCAACGTCGTCAATGACGCGTTTAACGCGGCTGTTAAAGCCGCTGATGGTGGTGGACACTTCTTGTGCCGCATTTTTGGTGCGCGCTGAAAGCGATTTGACTTCATCGGCAACCACGGCAAAGCCTCGGCCTTGTTCCCCTGCGCGCGCGGCTTCGATGGCGGCGTTTAAAGCCAGTAGGTTGGTTTGTTCGGCAATGTCGCTGATCATCGCCAGCGCGGCTTTTACTTTTTCACTGTCTTGGCCAAGCTGATGTACCACTTCGGATACCGCTTGAATGGCGCCAGTGATTTGCTCCAACGCCGCAACCATAGCTTGCACGCTTTGTTGGTTGGAGCTGGCGGCGGCGTTGTTGTGCTGGGCGATTTCTTGCACTT
>JAYRHO010000235.1:0-6583 GCA_041907245.1 Saccharospirillaceae bacterium | reverse complement strand
CTATCAAAACGACCGCTTCGGGCTGCTCAAGATTCAAGCGCGCCAGTGCTTTTGCAAGGTGCAAGGGCTCTTCGATGGTGAGCCAGGAAGCAGGGCGCGCCTGAATATGATGCTCAATGCGCTGGCGCATTTCATCATCCAAGGCTTGAGCCGTGGCCAAGTAGCAAACAGGCTTGCCCGATTGCGCCGCAAGGCTTTCGCCATAGCGGCTTTTGCCCGAACGCGCCGCCCCTAAAATGAGATGAATGGCCACATTGTCAGCCGCTATTGCTGTTGTTGTCATGGTGCAAAAAATTACCTTGGGTCTACACTGGCTCAGGTCTAAAAAAATGAATAGGAGCAATTATGAGTTCTGGCATCGATAAACGCATGCATCCTCGTTGGGTACTCAAAAGCAGCGTCAGCGTTTTTGAACAAAAAACCAAAGAATACCTCGGTCTTTTAGTGGACTGCTCCGAACAAGGCTTAATGATCTCCACCTACGACAGCTTAAAACTGGGTACGCGCTTTGCGCTGGAGCTGGTCGATGTACCGCAAGAGTTAAACGAGCGTCGCAGCGGCCAGTGCATTGCCGAAGTAGTATGGAGCGCAAAACTCACCCCCAGCCTTTATGGCAACGGCTTTCGCATCATGGAACACTCCCCCACTTTAGGAGCTATGCTGCGCTGCTACGCGCAAGATGCCGCCTAGGATGGCCGCACTTTGATGCGCCGCTCATGGCGCATCAAAATCATCACCAGCAAAATCGCAGGCAGCCCCAACACCGCCGCGATCAAAAAAAACGTACTGTAACCAAAACTGTCCACCCACATCCCTGAAAAGCCGCTGATAAACTTACCTGGCAAGGTCATCAGCGAGCTAAAAAGCGCATACTGCGTGGCGGTATAGCTGCGATTCGCCAAGCTCGATAAATAGGCGACAAAGGCCGTACTGGCGATACCGCCGCTTAAATTATCGACACTGATCACCAGCGCCAAATAAGCCAGATCGGGCGTGCCCGCCTTGCCAAGCTGCGCCAACAAAGCAAACAAAATATTGGCACTGGCCACCATGATGGCCCCCGCCAGCATGGGCTTAAACACGCCATAGCGCACCACCAACACACCACAGAGCGCCGAACCAAAGATGGTCATAAAAAAGCCAAACACCTTTGCCACACCCGCGATGTCGGCCTTGCTGTAGCCTAAATCCAGGTAGAAAGGGTTCGCCATCACGCCCATGGTGATGTCGCTCAAACGAAACAACGCGATAAAGGCCAAAATCAGCAGCGCAAACCGGCCATTGCGCTGAAAAAATTCCAACACGGGGCAAATCACCGCACCAATCAGCCAGCGCTGAGTAAAAGAACGCTGCGCCATGTGCATGGGGCGTCCCATCACCTGATCGATCAGGGAATATTCTTGGATATTGCGCTCGGCGCGACTCAGACGCTTAGGCTCATCCGCCCATAAAATGGCGAGTATTCCCACCAGCATCAGCGCCGCCATGATCAGATAAGCCAAGCTCCAACTGGCGTATTCGGCTATATAAAGCGCCCCCGCACCCGCCACCAAAAGCGCCAAGCGGTAGCCAAAAATATAAGCCGCCGACATCGCGCCTTGCAGCTCAGGCGCAGCGGACTCAATACGAAAGGCATCCAAAGCCACATCCTGAGTGGACGAAGAAAACGCCACCAACACCGAGGCCAAGGCCACGGCCGTGAGGGCATGCAGCGGATGCAAGGTGCTCATCCACAAAAGCCCCAGCGCAATGCCCAATTGCCCAAGCAATATCCAGCTGCGCCTTTGCCCTAGGCGGCGCAACAGCGGAATACGCACGCGATCGACCACGGGCGACCAAAATACTTTGACCGAATAAGTAATACCGACCCAAGCAAAAAAGCCGATGGCGGTGCGCTCTACCCCGACATCCCTAAGCCAAGCGGTGAGGGTGGAAAACACCAAGAGAAAAGGCAAGCCCGCCGCAAAGCCCAAGAGCGCCACCACCAGCACCGGTTTTTGGCGGTAAATCGTCAAGGCCTCTTGCAGCCATGCACTCTGACCTGTGCTTAGGTTCATGCCCTTTTTCCTAAGTGAGGAGGCTTAGTCTTTGAAGTTTTTAAAGGCTAGGGGCATTTCGATGCTCTCGTCCTTTTTAAAGAGCTGCATCACTTGCTGCAAATCGTCACGGCTTTTGCCTTGTACGCGTACGGTGTCGCCTGAAATCGAAGCTTGCACTTTGATTTTGCTGTCTTTGACCAGCTTGACCATTTTGCGGCCTAAGTCGGCATCAATGCCCTGGCGCATGGTGGCTTTGACTTTCACCTGCTTGCCCGAACCTTCCACTTTGCCGTATTCCAAACATTCCACCTTGATACCACGTTTTACCATCGCACCTGTGAGCATCGGCTTCATTTGCTCGATCTGAAACTCATGATCGGCGGTCATGGTGACCACCAGATCTTTCATTTCAAAACTGGCTTGCACACCACGAAAATCAAAGCGCGTGCTGAGCTCGCGATTGGCTTGATCCACGGCATTTTGTGCTTCGTGCTTGTCCACTTCGGACACCACATCAAAAGAAGGCATCGTTTTCTCCTAATCCTAAAATCGTTGCTAGACTTTACCTGCGTCCACTCATTTATACAAAAGAATCAATCGTTTATGACTACTAAACTCAATCCACAAGGCGCTGGCGTTTATTTTTTGGCCTTTACTGGCATGAAAGGGCAGCCCATTTTTCACTCGGTATTTGAATACGAATACGCCAAGCAAGCTCTCGCCCAACTGCGTAGCGCCAGCCTGCTGGCCTATGTGCTGGACACCCATAGTATCCAATGCGTACTGCGGGTACAAAATGAGCCGCAAGACGCCCTGCACGAAATCCACAGCGCCTTCGATAATTTCCATGAAAAATGCTGGAACAAACGCCGCGCGGTGCTGGCAGAACAAACCACCGTATTAAAAGTGGACGAACAGGCCTATTTGGTCGATCTCATCCTGCAACTGCACGACTGGCCGCGCTACAGCGGCAAGGTGATTGATGCCAGCCTGTGGCCCTTTAGCAGCGACCGCTACTACCGCCAAAGTCAGTCGCCTGCGTGGCTGGACACCGAATCCATGCTCAATCTGCTTGCGCACAGCCGCCGCAATCGCCATCAGCACTACAAACAGGTAATGAGCCAGCCCATAGGCAACAAGCTGGACTTACAAAATGGCAACCACCCAGACCTCTACGCCCTCGCGCGCCCTACGTTTTTTCACACGGAAGAAGCCCCCCTCCACACCGACAGCAACCGCAGCTTTGCCGAAGTGTCGCGGCTGTTTCAGGATGCTTGCGCCTTGGTGGCGCGGCATTTTTCCCTAACCAGTGCCGACATCCAAGACAAAGCTCAGCGCCGCCGCTTTCACCAGCTGATGCCCCTTGTGGTTTGGCTGTTGCGTGAGCGCAATATCCCCTTTGACGACATTGCCAAGCTCACCGATGAAGACGAAACCCGCCTAGAGCTGTGGCTGCGCAACCTCCCCGCCGATCACAGCCCCCACACTCGGCAAAAGCTCCTCGCCAGTTGGTAAGAGCTTGCAAAAGGCGTACTCTGTGCGCCTTTTTCTTTGAGCTTTGGCTATGAAAATTGGAATTTTAGGCCTAGGAAGCCTCGGCACCTTGATGGCCTACCACAATCGCGCTCACACCCTCTTTGCCCTACCCAAAGACGGCCGCACCGCACACCAAGCCCGCCTAAGCCACCAAGGCCAGCTCTGGCAAGCTCAACTGCCACGCTGGCAAGGCGAGCGCCTCGACTGGCTTATTCTTAGCGTCAAGGCTGGCGCCAGTATAGAAGCGCTGACCGCTTGGCTTGACCGCCTCCCCTATGTTCAAAACCTGCTGCTGCTGCAAAACGGCATGGGGCAACAAGAACAAGTCGCCACCTTTCTTAAACAGCAGCAACTGCCCTGCACCCTTTGGGCGGCCATGTGTACCGAGGGCGCGTTCAATACGGGAGACCAGGTTGTTTATGCAGGTGAGGGGCAAACCTGGGTGGGCCTGTGGCCAAAAGGCCTGTCTGCGGGTGCGCTGCCCGCCCAGTGCCAAGCCGAGCCACAGATTGAACAATTGCTGCGCAAAAAGCTGGCCATCAACGCAGTTATCAACCCGCTGACGGGCTTTTACCGCTGCAAAAATGGCGAACTGCTCAGCCGGCCGCACTACCACCAAGCTCTGCGAGAACTAAGCCAAGAAATCGCCGAACTGTACCGCCTGCTTGGCTGGACGCTGGACAAACCGCTGCTTGAGCTTACCGAGCAAGTCGCCCGCAACACCGCCGCCAACACCTCCTCCACCCTGCAAGACATCCTCGCCAAACGCCCAACCGAGCTGCCCTATATTTGCGGCTACTTACTGGCACAGGCGCAAGCTCTGCATCAGCCGCTGCCCATCACATCGCGCCTCTATCACAGGCTAAACCCTGTCTAACGCTGCGCCATCCTTGACCTTAACGGCTCATGCCGCTACCCTGCGCGCACTTAGGTTCTTGAGGCTTTTGCCTTAGGATTAAACGGGAAGTTTGGTGCGCTGCGAATGTTCAAAAACAGCAATGCCAACGCTGCCCCCGCAACGGTAAATTACGACAATAAATGCACGACGCCACTGTGCTTGGCATGGGAAGGCGCATTTATCCTTATTGTTTTTTTGGCGGCGCTACCCCTTAGCGTAGCGGCCTCAGGCTCGTAGCGGCGACCATCGGTCGCCACCCTGGCCTCAAACAATAAACGTAATAAGCCCGGAGACCGGCCTTCGTGACCCTTTACACTATTCCTGCGGGTGGGCATGAAGAGTTACCTCTCTTTTTTATTCTTTTTAGTTGGTTTTTCGTCTTTATCTTGGGCGCAAGATGCGGCTGAGCTGGATGCGGTCGAAATAACTGCGCAGGCTCCGCTGCTTTCACCGCTTGACCTAGCGGGCAATCATCAACGTATTGACCGCAGCGAATTCCAACAAAAATTTACCCTGCTTCCCGATTTATTAGCTCAGCAAAGCGGCATCGAAATTCACAGCATCGGCGGCATAGGCCAATACGCCAGTCCCAGCATACGCGGCTCATCTGGCCAACAGGTTTTGGTATTTTGGGATGGCATGCTGATCAACTCACTCAATGGGGGTGGCGTTAACCTCAGCAACATCAACCTCAGCGCCGCCGATCACATTGATATTTATCGTGGGCTTGCCCCCATCGAGCTTGCCGCTTCCGCCATCGGCGGCGTCGTGCATTTAAAAAGCAAAGAGCTTAGCGAAAATAAAACCAACAACGGCCAAGCCTGCGCCACTTTAGGCAGCTACGGCTTGCAGCAGTATTGCCTTAGCCAGCAATGGAATAGCACTCATAATCAGCTTTTTATCAACGCCGAATACCTAAACGCCGACAACGATTTTCGCTATTTAGAGCAACACCCTGTCAGCAACCCCAATAAACCGCAAACAGAAAAACGCTACAATAATGGCGCGCAGCAACAACATATTTTTATTAAAAACAGCCATCAGTTTTCGTTATTACGCGCCGACATTTCCCTACAAAACGGCCAAGCCGAGCAAGCACTTTCGGCCCAAATAAATCATCCACAAAATCAGGCTTCATTGAGTAGCACACAGCAAAATGTCCAGCTGAGATTTTTTAAGGAATGGAATAAAGATCAGCAAAGCGAGTGGCTAACGCAATTCCAAGAAAATACCGAGCTTTATGACGATACCGATAACCGAGTAGGCTTAGATGCACAGCTTAATGAATATCGCACTCAGGGCTATCGAGTGCAGTTTAATCACTACGCAAAAATACAAAATCTAAATCTAACCGCAACAACGCGCTTACATAACGAAAAAACCGACACCGATTTTAAATTGCTCAGCCAAGCGCAAAAACAAGCGCAATGTGCCAATGGCTACGCTTGTGAAACCCGCTACGAGCGCGAACAATGGGATACGGGCCTGCGCTTGCAATACTGGCTTAACGACAGCAACTTAACCGCACAATTTAGCCATATTGTTCTAGCCGATCACAATCTCGATTTACGCGCACAAAGACGTCAAAATCAATTACAAACTTGGTTTATTTCTGCGCAAAAACCTTTTTTCTCTTTTGCTACAGCTTATATCAGCTTAAGTGATCAGGTTCGCCTACCTAACACACACGAGATTTTTGGCGATCGAGGAACCAGTATTGGTAACCCCAAATTACAGCCTGAGCAAGCTCGCAATTACGAGTCGGGGCTTGAGTTAACTTTTGAAAAAGTACAAAGCAAAAGCTCGCTGTATTTACGGCATTTAAGCGATGCCATAGTAGCCGAAAGCGATAGCCGTGGTGTAATTCATTTTGACAATTTGGCCAAAACTCAACACTTGGGCTTTGAACACAGCCTGACATGGCAACCCGAAAGCTATTTAAAAATCACACAAAATCTTACCCTGCAAGATAATGAAATTATTCAGCACCAACTAAACCCCGCATTTAAGGGAAATCAGGTTGCTGGTTTTAGCCCTATTCACAGCTACAGCAGCATCAAATGGCTGTCTCAATTTTGGGACTTTACCTTTAGCCATAATTTTTTATACG